>JAUNVD010000107.1 GCA_030537855.1 Tissierellia bacterium
CCGATCTATAAAAGTCACTTTTACCTGTTAAAGAACCTTCTATCACTTTAAAGCCCTTGGATTTAATAAAATCTTTTGCTCTTCTATATCGCTTTTTTGCAAAAGAAGTCGCCGGTGAAGATGGCGAAAATATACCTATTCCATCTCCTTTTTTTAATTTTTGTGCTAAAATCAATTTGAATCTACCTCCTCAATAATTATAGATTCCTGGCATGAAATACATTTACTTTTTCATTCACTTCTATATTGATATGTTCATCCGAATCAAGTTTGGACAATAAAGCCACCGTCTCAACATGTCGGGTTCTTGGGAATTGGTCTAATGCTTCTATATGTTTTATTCGGTATCCTTCTTTTATAAATTCTGGTAATTCATTGGCCAGGCTTCTTGGGTTACAGGAGATATAAAGGAAGGTTTTTGGGTTAAAAGCGATAATCTTTTTTAAGGCCTTTGGGTTAATTCCTTCTCTTGGTGGGTCTAGGACAATGGCATCTGCATGTCCTTTTAAGTTTTCCACTTCTTTTAGGACATCGCCACATATAAATTCCACATTGTTCAATTTATTTTTCATGGCTGTGGCTTTTGCACTTTCTACGGCTTCTTCGTTTATTTCTATACCCACCACTTTTTTTGCCATAGGGGCAAGGATTTGAGCAATGGTTCCCGTTCCGGAATAGAGGTCAAAGATTTGACCATATTCGCCTTGTAATAAATTCCTTGCTTTTTCGTAAAGGACTTCTGCAGATTTTGTGTTCGTTTGAAAAAAGGAAAATGGACCAATAGTAAATTCCAAGCCACATAGTCTTTCCACAATACTTTCTTGTCCATATAGAAGTTTCACTTTTTCCGGAGTAATCACATCTCCTAAGGAATCGTTAATGGTATGCCAAAGGGAAGTGATCTTTCCTTCTAAGGGTAACTTCAGGATATAATCCATAAATTCCTTGGTATCAATTTCTCCTTGGGAAGAGGTTACAAGATTACATAGTATTTCCTTTGTTCTTAAACTTCTTCGTATGACAAAATGACGTAGGACTCCTTGGTGAACCATTCTCCGGTAAAAGGGTATCCCTTTTTCTTGAAAGTAATCCTCCACTCCCTGTCTTAGTACTAAAAAATCAGAATGTACAATTTGACAGTGGGTAGTTGGTAGGATTTCATGAAATTTTCCTTTTTTGTGTAGGCCTAAGGTAAGGGGACCTCCTTTTTCTTCGTCTCCAAAGGTGTATTCCATTTTATTTCGATAGCCAAAGGGAGAAGACCCTGAGGAAATGGGAATATCTATAGAGATTACACCATCAAAAAGTTTTTCCAATTGTTTTTGTTTTAGGGATAGTTCTTCCTCTTCTGTTAAAGATTGATATGCACAACCTCCACATTCTTGAATATGGGGACAGGGACTTTCTCCTTCTAGGGGAGAAGGTTCTAAGACTTTTCGTATTTTTCCTCTTATTTTTTCTTTTCCTTGTTTTGTGATTTTTAATTCTACTAGTTGACCGGGAAGTCCTCCTTTGATTTCAATGGGGCGTCCATCTTCAGCCACTGCTCTCCCTTTATTTGGATAATCAACCTCTTGGATTTTCACCTCAAGGATTCGTTTCTTTTTTGCCATAGCTCTCTCCTTTTCTTCCCTCTATTATAGGGAAAAAGCAAGTCCGACTCAAGGACCTGCTTCTTTTTATAGTCGTTTTCTTTTCTTGGTTATATTTTAACTTTTCAAATTTAAAATTTTTAAGATATATAATCTTCTATCAGAAATAATAGGTTGAATTTATCCTATTATAAACTTATAATAATGGTTAGGAGGTATTACTATGAAAATAAATACTGATAGTTTAGTTTCCATTACGGAAGCAAATCAAAATTTTTCTAAGGTTGCTAGACTTGTTGATGAAAAAGGCTCTGTTCTTATTCTAAAAAATAATGTGCCCAAGTATCTTATCGTCGAATTTAAAACGGCTGAATCTTATGAAATAGCATCTGATGATGATGTAGATATTATTTCCAATAAACTTTTAAGAAAAAATCTTGAAGCATATAAAGAATTAGCCAAATGATTATTCTTTCAACAGAACAAGTTTTAATGATGTATCATAAAATAATGAAAGAAACTGGAGGGATTGAGGGGATTAGAGATGTAGGTTCTCTTGAATCTGCCCTCCAATCACCCTTCCAGACCTTTCATGGTATTGAAGTTTTTCCATCTATAGAACAAAAAGCTGCAAGACTAGGTTTTGGAATTATTTCAAATCATCCATTTCTTGATGGAAATAAAAGAATAGGTGCTCATGTAATGTTAGTATTTCTTTTCTTAAATGGAATTGAGCTGGTTTATTCCCAAGAAAATCTTGTTGCTAAAATATTCTCCATAGCATCTGGCAAAGAAGAATATCAGGATCTCCTTCAATGGATTTTAGATAATAAGGTTTCAACTTTATAAGTTATTCCCCTTTAACAATTTTTCTTTAATAAATTAATTTCAAATTCCCTCTATTATAGGGAAAAAGCAAGTCCGACTCAAGGACTTACTCCTTTTTAT
>JAUNVD010000037.1 GCA_030537855.1 Tissierellia bacterium
CCATAAGATGACTTTATAGTTTAATCGTTATTTCTAGCGATCCTTTTAGATGCCTCTTTATAAACTTTTGAATCAGCTCTTGTTCCAATGATAATCACTAGGACAATATCATTTTTTCGTTCTAATTTATATACGATTCGAAGTCCGAAACTTTTCAGTTTTATTTTTAAAAGACCGGAAAGCTTTGAATCTTTTAGATTGCCAAGGGGTTTTCCATAGCCTCCTTCATTGGATGGAAGAGGATTTAATAGAATTCTCTTTAAGGCTTTGTTCACAATCTTTTTTTGTGAACCGTCTAGATGTTCATAGTCTGACAATGCTTCTTTTAAAAAAGATAAATGAAATGTCATTCTAGTTCATCCTCAGAAATAGGTTCAATATCGTCAAATGTGAGATTATATTTTTCCTCAAAAGCAGATTGTAACATGAGGTCTTCCGACTTTACATTAGAAAGTCTTTCATCTGACATTAAAATATCCATTGCATCTTCTAGCTTTTCAACAAGTTCAGTATATTCCTTAATAGACAGTAAGACACATTCAGGGGCATTGTTTTTTAGAACAACTTTAGAACCGGTTTTTTTGACATCTTCAAAAATTCTTCCGGCTAATCCACGATTAAATTCAGAGATAGGAACGGTCCTATTTGTAATTTCTTTTATAAAATCCATATTTATCACCTCAAGATAAGTATAAATAAACATGACAAAAAAGTCAATAAAAATACTGATGAATAAACTGATGGTACGGACAGGTTGCCTTTTGATCATAAAGTTTTTGATATTATTACGAATCGTCATGGAGACTTTAATATTTCAGAACTACATAGAGTATTGAAAAAAGAAGGCTTATTCCTAACACAACAAGTAGGTGCTGAAAATGATCGAGAACTTGTAGAGTTATTACAACCGGAAAATAAAGAATTACCATTTCCTAATCAGTATTTAAGTATTAGGGAAAAAGAATTTATAAATCATGGCTTTGAAATCTTAGAATCCTCCGAAGCATTTATGCCGATTCGCTTTTTTGATGTGGGAGCATTGGTTTGGTTTGCAAAAATTATTCCATGGGAATTTATAAATTTTTCCGTTGATAAATATTTTAATCATTTACTGAAAGCACAAGAAATGATTGATAAAAATGGTTGGATAGAAGGTAGAATACATAGGTTTTATTTGGTGGCAAAAAAGTAAGTGGTTAGAAGAGTAGATAGGATTTAAGAAGGGAAACACTTCTAATAAAATCTAAATATATAAAGGGTATAAGACGGTAGAAATTTAATCTATCATCTTTTTTATGATTTACATATTCTTAATAGATTTAAGGAAGAAATGAAATAAAAAGCAAGTATAAAAAAAGAACAAGTAAAAAGGAACTAGATAATTTTTTTAAAATTAAGTCAATGAATAAAAATAAAGAGTATGAGATATACTTAGGATGTATGCTCACTAAGAATAACGAATATTTGTAGTATAGAATTTGAATTTTATGGTGTCATTAAATTATTAAATATACTATAAAGTTATGAACATAAACAAATATTTTTATCTAACTTTACATGTGAATATCGTGTAAAATATTATATGTAATCTTTTATTAATTATATAGAAAGAAGAAATCATATATGTTCTGAATAGAATAGGACGAATAGATTTTATATTTTTTTACAATTCTTTCGAGGTTTTTTAAATAATGGAAAATATTTTTTTCTAAGAAGTAAGGTATAGCCCCATTCTGTTCAAAAAATTAAAAATAAATTTCAAATTTTTAAAATAACCCTTGCTATTTTCTTTATACTCCTGTATAGTATTAAGAGTAGTAAGGAAATACATGAAAGAGATCATTTTACAAAAGTAAATCTATCTGTTTTAAAAGTTTCGATTATTACAAAATAAAACGTGCAAAAAGCACAACGGAGGATTTATATTATGGAAAACGGTAAAGTAAAATGGTTTAATGCAGACAAAGGTTATGGATTTATTACTGGAGAAGACGGAAATGATGTTTTTGCACATTTTTCTTCTATTAATAGTGATGGATTTAGAACTTTAGAAGAAGGCCAAGATGTTTCTTATAGCATCGAAGATGGTCGTCGCGGTAGTCAAGCTACTGATATTACTATACTTTAATCAAAAAGAATCAAAAGATGATGTAAATGGAAACATTTATATCATCTTTTTTTTATTCCTATATAAGATAAAATATATAACATATTTATTTTGCTTCGTAATCTTTATAAAGGATTTTTGAAATATTGGAAAAATAATTATAGATATTCTATTTAAAAGCCTTCTAAAAAATAATCCTTCTTTAAAACTTAAAATCTATTTTTAAAAGATACGATTCAAAAAATGATAGATGAGAAATAAACGAAGAATACTTTATCTTTATTTATATTTTGGAACGGGCATTTATTATTCTGACAAGGTTTCTAGGTTTTTAAAACATTCTTCTAAAATTGAGATGTACATATATCCTTCATGAATAGACATACAGTGAAATCTCACTCTTTTTATAGGGATAAAAGGATGGCATTTTTCTTAGTATTTTTGATAGATACTTTTTTAATTGAGTATCTTTCAATACCATGATCTTTAAAAGAATTTTAGTACATGGAATGTGAAAGTTTTGTGAAAAATGGAAAAAGTTTTCAAAAAAGTTAAATGAGAACAACTATTATATGAATACTTTCTTTTGCATGGAAAGTATCGAAACTTTGAAAATCCACTGAATGTGTAAGGAAGAAATACAGTAATATCAATATATCGAAGGTTTTAAGAAAATAGAAATTAAAAGATATTCTTTAATGGGTTTAAGTTTCATTACCAAATAAAAAATATATTTATACAATATAATCAAAGATTTCTGAAAAAATTTAATTTTGTACTATTCCTTCTAAAATATTTGATTAAATGGTATAATAATTACACATAAACATTGATAAGTGTTCTCAAATACTATTTTTTGTTTATGAATCTATTCTTTAGGGAGCTTATATGAAGAAAAAGCATATTTTTGGAATTATATTTATTATTTTAGGTTTACTGTTAATGTTTATCCCTGAAAAGATTGCTCCAGTTTGTCCTCCTATGGAGGATGGCCATTTTATGAAATGTCACTGGATGGGGCATGCTGTAATGGGGCAAGGTGGCTTGATTGTTGTAACTGGAATTATTTTTCTTTTACTTAAAAATGAGGCTATGGCCTTAGGAATGGCGATTTCTAATATTGGTATAGGTATTTTAACGATTCTTTTACCTTTACATTTAATTGGTGGTTGTCCAATGCCTACCATGCCTTGTAATACCCACACAAAACCGGCGGTTTATCTTATAGCTGGAGTCTATATTATTGCAAATCTTATTTATATTTTAAAAAGGAAAACACATAAGTAATGGCTATTATTGAAACGAAAGATATTGTAAAAAAATATAATCGGGGAAATCGAGATTTTATAGCAGTAAATGGTGTAAATTTTACTTTGGAAGAAGGAGATTTTATACATATTATTGGTAGAAGTGGTTCAGGAAAGAGTACTTTTTTAAATCTTCTTGCTGGAATTTTAGATCCAGATGAAGGAGATATTTTGGTGGAGGGAAAATCTCTTTGTAAAATGGGAGATCAAGAAAAATCATGGTATCGTAATTCGATGATTGGATATGTTCCTCAGTCTTTAGGGACTATGCCAAATTTAACGGTGTTGGAAAATGTTAGATTACCTTATTTTTTACATCATCGCCAAGGGGATGGTGTGGAAAGGGCTTCCATTTTACTGGATTGGATGGGAATCCTTCATTTAAAAGATACATTTCCTTCTACATTGTCTGGAGGAGAATTAAAGCGGGTACTTTTAGCAAGGGCTTTAATGAATAGTCCCAAAGTTTTAATTGCTGATGAGCCTACAGCAGATATAGATTCAGAAACGACGATTGAAATTATGAATCTTTTAAAGAAAATAAATGAAGATTCGGTTTCTTTGATTGTAGTTACCCATGAATTAGATACATTATCTTACGGTTCCCGTGTTTTAACGATGAGGGATGGAAAATTAAAGAATGAAATGGAGGAGATACAATGACAAGAAGGAGATGGAAAAGCAAATTTTTTTCCATTGTATTCATAGTATTATTCTTATTTACTTCAATTTCTACAGTCTATGCAGATAAAACATACGAAGACTGGGAAGAGGTTGCTGCAGATATGGCTATTCATCTTAATAATGCTGTTGATATTTATGAAGCAGGTGGAGATGAGGCTGGAAAGGAAGCAACTAAGGAAATCAATGTAGCATATTTTCAATTCTATGAAAAATTAGGTTTTGAAAAAACTACAATGTCTACAATTTCAGGTAAAAGAGGTTCTGCTGTTGAACATCAATTTTATCGTGCAAAACGATCGATAAAAAATGAAGCACCTGTTGAAGAATTACGTGAAGAAATTGATGTTCTTATAGAAATGCTTACAGAGGATGCAGAAACTTTAGATGCCAAAAGATCTGGTGGTTCCAGTGAATCTAGTGGGGGAAAGGAAAAAGAAAGTGGTGCTAAGGAAGTTGATAGTGCACTTCAAAACTTTAACACTTTTCTAGCTGTCTTTGGACTTACCATTAGAGAAGGCTTGGAAGCTATTTTAGTGGTAGCTGCTATTGCCGCCTATTTAACTAAGACTAATAATAGAAAATATATGAAGAGCGTTTACAGTGGGGCTTTACTGGGAATTGTATTTTCCATTGTACTAGCTATTATCTTTAATGTAATCGCCGATAAGATTGGTGCTTCAGAATCTGGTATTGGACAGGAAATTTTTGAAGGAATCGCCATGTTTGTGGCGGTGGCAGTACTATTTTATGTAAGTAATTGGATGCTTTCAAAATCTGAAGTGGAGGTATGGAATCAATATATCCACGATAAGGTTGAAGATTCTATTACAAAAGGAAATGCTATTGCTCTTGCCTTTACATCTTTCTTGGCAGTTGCCAGAGAAGGAGCGGAGCTTATTCTGTTTTTCCAAGGGATGAGATCCAATATTGCCAATAGTCCTTATCATATGTGGTTGGGGTTAGGTATTGCTGCAGTGTTACTTGTGGTTATTTATATTGCCATTACAAAACTGTCAGTAAGATTACCATTGAAGCCATTCTTTATAGCGACTTCATGGTTAATGTTTATTCTTTGTATTTCCTTTGCAGGTAAGGGAGTCTTTGAATTACAAGAAGCTGGAGTAGTTGGCAGAACAATCATTCCTCAAATGAATGGATTTAGTTTACCATTCTTTGGAATTTATGACAGGGTAGAAACTTTATTACCACAGGCAATTCTATTGTTAGTAATTATTGCATCTGTTATCTATCAAAATGCTAGTAACAGAAAGAAACGTGCGGAGCTTGAAGCGAAGCATGGTAAAAAAATCAAGGAGGATTAGAGATGAACAAAAGAAAAATCTCAAAAATAATTAGTTTACTGATCGTTTTCGGTATGATATTCTTTATGGCCGCATGTGGTCCAAAGAATGAAGGGGAACCTGCTCCCGCAAACGAAAACGCTGCAGAAGAAACAAACGGAAATAATGGAGCTGAAGAAGCCGAAGATAATGGAGCAACAGAAAATGAAGCTGCAGCACCTGGAGAAGATGCAAATGCACCTGGTGGTGGATTTGAAGAATTTGACATTGGAGATCCTCATGAAGAAGGACCACTTATTGTTGCTGGAGTATATTTCCAACCTGTAGATATGGAACCTGCTGGAAACAGTCTTGCTAAAGAAGAAGCTGACTGCCATATTGAAGCTGATATTTCAGCTTCTGAAAAGGGCGCAGAACTTGGATACGGAGTTGGGGACTTTGTTCCTTGGTTACAAGTAAAAGCACTTGTACAAAAAGAAGGTTCTGATAAAGTGGATGAAGTTGCTTTCATGCCTATGAACGCTTCTGACGGACCTCATTACGGAGCAAACTATAAGTTCCCTGAAGGACTTGGAAAATACAATATTAAATTTGAAATTTCTGCACCAGGTAATGAATACTTACTTCACGTAGATAAAGAAACAGGGGTAACTGGTAGATTCTGGACAGAGCCAATTGTAGTTGAATGGCCAGATTTCGAATGGGCAGGACCTCAATGGTAATATAACAAAAGGAAAAGGATCGGATGAATTTCCGGTCCTTATCTGCATGGAATGGGAGATGATCTTATCCTTAAATTATTTATAAAAGTGATGGAGGCAGGAATTGCCTTTTCAATGGTCATTGGAATTCTTTTGGCCTACTATCGCACAAAGGAACCTAGAAAAAAGAATATTTTAATAATATCAAGCTTTATACTAGGTATTATAGCAGCAATTATCTCTGCCATCGTACGGAGTATCCCACATTTTCTAAATAGAACTTCTTTTAGCTTTTGGAGTATGGTACCTCTTGTTATAGCCCTTATTGGGTTGGTAATTGCCATTATTTTTGATAGAAAGCTTAAAGAAAAAGGGGAGTCTGTTTTTGAAAATATTTTTTCTTTTTTACTAGCTATCTATATTATTAGTTCGTTTTTCTATTATATTCCCCCTTTGTTTTTACAGCTTAATAGTTTTGTTTATTATGGGGAATCTGCCGTTAGTACGATGGTGCTTTTCAGAGTGTTAGGTTATTCTTTTGGTCTTATTCTTATGATTCTTTCGGGGATTGCTATTTATAAAGTGGGAATGAAACTAGAGAAAAATCAGCTTCGAATGATTCTTTTAATTGTTTTACTATTACGTGGAATTACTCAAATTAATGTAATTATTCAAAGATTTTATTCTTTAGGGATTATTCCGAAAAATAGGATAATCTTTTCTGTAATTGCTTGGATTGTAAACAATGATAATATAATTGCATTTGTTATTATGGGAATCCTTGCCATTGCACCTATTATTTTATGGAAACAGAATATAAAAATAAAAGATTCTTATAATAATAATGCAGAACTTCGAAAAATCAAAGCTAGAATGAAAAATAGGCGTCATTGGGCTCAGTTTTTACTGATACTTTTTGTGATTAATTTCAGTACTTTAACGATTTTTAAAGCGTATGAAGGTAGGGAAATTGCACTATCTGAACCAGAAGAATATCAAATGGAAGATGGGATGATTGTTATACCACTGACCCTTTTAGATGATAATCATCTTCATAGATATGATTATCATAGTTCGGATGGAGTGGATATGCGGTTTTTTGCAATAAAAAAATCAGAGAATTCCTATGTTGCAGTATTAGACGCTTGTGAAATTTGTGGTCCTTCTGGATATTATGAACGAAAAGATGATGTCCTTTGTAAATTATGTGATGTTATTATGAACCGTGGAACCATTGGATTTAAAGGAGGATGTAATCCTATTCCTTTCCCCTATGTGGTTCACGAAGGAAAGATAAAAATTCAACCTAAGGACTTGGATGCCATGTCCTATGTGTTTAAGTAGGTGAGATTATGTTTTGGAGAATGATAAAAGGAGCTCTTTTTCGACAAAAAGGGAAAATGCTTATGATTGCCTTTACAATTGCCCTTGGTGCCAGTCTTTCAACCTCTATGCTCAATACCATGTTAGGAGTGGGGGATAAGGTAAATCAAGAGTTAAAGGCTTATGGAGCAAATATAAATGTTCTTCCGAAAGAAGCCTCCCTACTAGATGATATATACGGTATGGAGGAAAAGGAAGGAACTGTTAAGAATTATTTAAAAGAAGATGAATTGGGAAAAATTAAGACTATATTTTGGGCATATAATATTGTAGATTATACTCCTTATTTTAATGCATGGGTCAATATAGATGGTTCTACAAATTCGACAAAGATGGTAGGAACTTGGTTTAATAAACATTTAGATCTTCCTACAGGGGAATCCATTGATACTGGTATGATTCGTTTGAAAAATTTCTGGACCATTCAAGAAGGAGAATGGCTAAATGATGATGATACCGAAGGGATTATGCTTGGTGAAGTCTATGCAACAAGGAATGGATACAAGGTAGGAGATACCATTAAGGTACAGTCGAAAAATAAAACCAAGGATTTAGTGGTAAAAGGTATCTTTAATGCAGGTAGTGATGAGGACCAATGGGCATTTGTACCTTTAAAAACAGCTCAAGAATTTGAAGGGGTAACAAATGCAGTGAATAAAATTGAAGTTAGTGCATTAACGACTCCGGATAATGACTTAGCTAGAAAGGCTGCTAAAAATCCTTTAAGTTTAACGATTAAAGAATGGGAAGTGTGGTATTGTACGGCGTATGTTAGTGCGATTTGTTACCAAATCCAAGAGGTAATGACAGATTCTGTGGCAAAGCCTATACGTCAAGTAGCTGAATCAGAAGGAGATATTTTAAATAAAACGACACTTTTAATGGTTTTAATTACAGTACTTTCTCTCATTGGTTCTGCCCTTGGTATTTCTAACTTGGTCACTGCAGGTGTTATGGAACGACGTGCTGAGATTGGTTTAAAGAAAGCAGTAGGAGCTAGTAATGGAAAGATTATAGCCTCCATGCTCACAGAGATTATGATTACCGGAATCGGTGGAGCAATTGTTGGTTACTTTATTGGACTTGGATTGACTCAAATCATTGGGTACAAGGTTTTTGGTTCTGCAATAATTCCGGCACCTATGGTTATCCCTATTGTTATGATACTTATTTTATTGGTAACAATATTGGGAAGTATACCGGCAATTCGCTATCTTTTAAATCTTAATCCCACAGAAGTACTACATGGAAAGTAGGTGGAATATGAAAAATAGATCCATGTATTGGAAAATGGTAACCGGTTCCTTAGCTAGAAGAAGATCTAGGATGGTAACAGCTTTATTAGCAATTGCTATGGGAGCAACTATTTTGTCTGGCTTAGTAACTATTTACTATGACATTCCTCGTCAAATGGGGAAGGAGTTTCGTTCCTATGGTGCAAATATGCTAATTATCCCTACAGATTCAGATAAGAAAATTAGTGAAGAACAACTGGAAGAAATAAAAAATACAATACCAAAGGATAAATTAGTAGGACTTGCTCCTTATATTTATCAAAATGGAAAAATCAACGAACAACCTTATATGATTGCAGGTACTGACTTAGACGGTGCCAAGGAAAATAGTCCCTACTGGTTAATCAATGGAGATTGGCCTTCGAAAGAAAAAGAAGTTCTTTTAGGAAATGAAATTTCCAAGGCCATTGGATTAGATGAAGGAGATAAGTTCACCTTAAATACCCCAAAGGGGGATGAGGGAGAAGTAACAGCTACAGATTTTACAGTTGCTGGAACAGTTACCACTGGTGGAAAAGAAGAAGAATTAATCTTTATGAGTTTAGAAGATATACGGAGCATTATTGGGCAAAAAGATCTTGATGTTGTGGAATGTAGTATTGAAGGAGAAGGAAACACTCTCCAAAAGATAGCCGATGATTTGTCTTCAAAGGACAAAGGCCTAACTCCTCAGCTGGTAAAACGTGTAACAGAATCTCAAGATGTGGTTTTAAATAAATTACAAGCTTTGGTTTGGATTGTTACCTTTATCGTTCTTTTTATTATGATGATTTGTGTTTCTACTACTATGATGGCAGTGGTGACTGAAAGACGTAAAGAAATTGGCTTAAAAAAAGCTCTAGGAGCTTCTAATAAATCTGTAGTTGTAGATTTTTTAGGAGAAGGAGTCGTATTAGGAATTTTAGGGGGAGCCTTAGGGGTTGGCTTAGGCTATCTCTTTGCACAACAAGTGAGTATTTCCGTATTTGCACGTAAGGTAAGCTTTTTGTGGGCCCTGGTGCCTATGACAATTATTGTATCTGTTATTATAACAGTAGTTGCATGTTTAATACCTGTGAGCAAAGCTGTAGATGTGGAACCTGCTTTAGTGCTTCGGGGAGAGTAGGAGGAATAAATGAATATATTAACATTAAAAGATGTCTCCAAAATCTATGGAGAATTAAAGGCTTTAGATTCCATTAACTTAGAGGTGGAGCAAGGGGAATGGTTATCTATTATGGGACCTTCTGGTAGTGGTAAAACTACATTAATGAACATTGTTGGATGTATGGATAAAGCTTCTATGGGAGAAGTGATTTTAGAAGGTCATGATATTTCAAAACTCTCTCCAAAGGAGCTTACCGTTATACGAAGGGACCGAATTGGTTTGGTCTTTCAACAGTTTCATCTTATCAATTATTTAACAGCTTTAGAAAATGTAATGATGGCACAGTACTATCATTCCATACCTGATGAAGAAGAGGCTATGGCTGCTTTAGATTCAGTTGGATTAAAGGATCGAGCGAAGCATTTACCAAATCAGCTTTCCGGTGGAGAACAACAAAGGGTTTGTATTGCTAGAGCTTTAATCAATCATCCAGCATTAATCTTGGCAGATGAGCCTACAGGGAATTTAGATGAAAAAAATGAGTATCTTGTTATGGATATTTTAGAACAACTTCACAACGCTGGTTCTACAATTATTGTTGTAACACATGACCCGGAAGTAGGAGATGAAGCGGAACGTATGGTTGTATTAGAACATGGAAGAATAGCAAGAGAAGAAAAGAAGAAAAGAAAAAGACCTATACTTACAAAGTGAGGAATATTATGAAAAAATTTGTAGTCGTATTGGTGATGATAATGATTTTAAGCGGATGTGGACAAAAACCATCTGAGCCCGTTGAATACAAAGACGGAAACTACACAGGAGAAAGTGCACCAGATGAATGGGGTGGAAAGTTAGTAGCACATCTTACCGTTGAAGGTGGAAAGATCATAGAATGTACCATTGAAAACTTAGACAATAATGGGGTGGAAAAAGGTGAAGACTATGGTAAAGTTGATGGAAAAATCACAAATCCTGGTTTATACCAAATTGCCCAAAATGCTGTTGAGGTAACAAAAGATTATCCAAAAGAATTATTGGAAACACAAGATATAAAGTTAGTAGATGTGATTTCTGGAGCTACTGTATCCCATAAAGCCTTCCAAGAAGCAGTACAAGATGCACTTTCTGAGGAAGGTGGAGAGTGAAGGATTTAAATACCATTGGTTTAGCAAAGAAAAATATTAAGAATAAAAAGGGAAGATCTTATGGACTAATGGGGTTAACAGGAATTTTATGTTTTATTTTATTTATGAGTTCCTTTGTAATACTTAGTTTACGAAATGGGATGTCTTCCCTTTCCCATAGATTGGGGGCCGATTTAATAGTGGTGCCTCAAGGGTACGACAGTAATATAACTGGTGCAATTTTAAGAGGAGAACCAAATACTTTCTTTTTTGATCGTTCCGTTATGGATCGAGTAGATAAAATAGAAGGAGTGGAAAAAACATCACCAGAGTTCTTCCTTGCTACTCTTTCTGCTGGTTGTTGTTCCTTTCCTATTCAGGTAATAGGGATTGATTTTGAAAAAGATTTTACTGTGGTACCCTGGCTTCGAGATCAAGTAAAACTTCCTTTAAAAGAAGGGGAAATCGTAGGAGGCAATAATATTGTAGGAGATTTTCAACATAATGTGAAATTCTTTAACAAATCCTTTCATTTAAAAGGGAAACTAGCAAAGACGGGAATGGGATTTGATAATTCTGTTTTTATGACAATGAAAGAAGCTAAGGCTTTAGCGAAAGAATATGAGAAAATATTAGGTGAGCCAATAGCTGCAAAAGATGATATTATTTCCTCGGTAATGGTTAAAGTTGAAAAAGGTGTAGACCCTAAAATTGTTTCTGATCGAATTCGTGCAGAATTTAAGGGAGAAATGATTTATCCTTTAATGTCTAAACAAATGATGAGTGAAGTATCTAAAAATGTGGAAAATCTTTTAATATATGTATATATTTTAATTGGACTTTTGTGGATATTAGCCTTTTTCGTCTTATCATTAGTTTACTCTATCTCCATAAAAGAACGTAAACGAGAATTTGCTATTTTAAGAATTATGGGTGCTACAAAGAAAAAGCTCCGTTCTATTTGCCTTTCAGAGATTTTATTAATCAATGCAATAGGTGCTTTTGTAGGTACAACTTGTTCTTTTGTAATATCCATACTTTTTTCTAGAGCATTAAGAGAAATGACGAATCTACCTTTCTTATCTCCTAGTATTAGTGGAATGCTACTATTAGCAATAGTGACAATTGTGTTAGGGATTGTAATAGGTCCTTTATCATCTCTATATGGCCTTACCCAAATGAATAAAAGAGAACCAGCATTGTTGCTAAGGGAAAATGATTAATAGATACACAAGTAGGAGGCAAATATGAATCAGGTACAAGAAACATTATTTTATCCCTTAGTCACAAGAACGAAAGCCTTGGAAAAATGGCCCCATCTTTTTTCGTACCATAGTGAAAAAGATGTGATTCATAAATCTCCGGAAGGGACTTTAAAAAATGAAGATTATAAAGATATGGTCTTTTTTATTACAGGATTCCGTCATGAAGCAAGTCTTCAATGTTTAAAAGAGTATATTCAAAAACATCCAAATTGTACTGTAGTAAATTTAGGTTGTGGACTTGCAGACTTGTATCCTGATGTGGATAATGGAACAATTAAATATTATAATGTGGATTATCCAGAAGTTATTAAAGTTCGAGAGAATATTATGGATAAAGGAGAACGGGAAATAAATATTCCTTCGTCTCTAACAAATCATACTTGGATGGATTCATTAATATTTAAAAAGGAGGAAGGGATTATCTTTATTGCCATTGGGGTTATTTACTATCTTCAAGTGGAAGAAGGAAAGGCTATGATAAGAGCAATGGCAGAGAAATTTCCAGGGGGAAGATTTATTTTTGACTCGGAAAGTCCTGAGGCAATGACAAAAAGTCAAAAACAAATGGAAAAAAAGGGGATACATGAGGCTCCATTAGTGTTTCGTGTAGAAAATTATGAAGATATTCTTCATTGGAGTCCTCAAATAAGTAAAGTAAATATCATATATATGGACAAAGACCTTATCCCCCAAGGAAATAAGATTCCTCTTTCTATGAAATTGATGTTTAAAGCTGCGAAAATGAAAAAATTCTTTTTCTTTGTAGAAATTGATTTTTAATAAAAGATCCTTTGTCTTAAAAGAGATAAAGGATTTTTTGTTTAGTGATATAAAGTGATGAAAATAGTGTATATATAAAAAGAAGATACCTTTTGTAACAAGGCTTAAACGAAAGAAAGAAGGATGATATGAAACCATTGATAAAAAGGATTGTAATCATTTTTATAGGGACAATACTTATTCTTGGTACTTTAGCACTTTGTTCAAATAAAGATATTATTGGTGATAAAAATGTAGATTATAAGCCAGTAATTTATCTTTATCCAGAAAAAACTATGGATGTGAAAGTAGAATTAGATTATGATGGGGTATTAACCCATACCTATCCAAAGTATGAAGAAGGATGGTTTGTAAAAGCACATCCTGATGGTCGATTGATTAATGATAAAGATGGGGAAGAATACTCTTATTTATTTTGGGAAGGAATTACAAATAAAGACTATGATTTAAAGGAAGGTTATGTGGTAAAAGGGGAAGATACTGCAAAATTCTTACAAAAAACATTAAGGAAGATGGGATTGGAACCAAAGGAATACAACGAGTTTATTGTTTTTTGGCTCCCTCATATGGAAAAAAACCCTTATAATTTAATTACCTTTCAAGGGAAAGAATATAGGGACCGTGCGAAATTAATTGTAGAACCAAAACCTGATAGTGAATTACGTGTATTTATGGTCTTTCAAGCATTGGAAAAACCAATAAATATACCAGAGCCTAAGATGAAACCATTTGAGCGAAAGGGGTTCACCCTTGTGGAATGGGGTGGCACAGAAGTAAAGGGTTTTTCTCCAAGTAAGTAATATAAATATTTCAAATAAGTGAAAACAAAATATAGTGTATCATAACCCTGATAAGAAACTCTAATTTTTATCAGGGTGTTTTTTATATGGAATTCTCTAGAAAAAGGATGGATTAAAGGTGGAGGGAACCAAGTCTTTGACTTTTCCTAAAAATTATATGTATAAACTTAATATAGCAGAGAAAATTTTATATTATTTTTTTTGAAATACATCTATATCTTGAAGAAAAAAATATTTAAATTTTCTGTAAATAGGTCTATAATATATTTCATCGAAAGGACTTTCGAGAAAGAAGGGATCTTATTGAAAGAAGAAATACATCGAATTATAAAAATTGACCAATGTACCAATGAGAATGAAAGAGAAACAGAAGAAAAAATCCTAGCTATGAAAGAAGAGCTACGAGAAAAGATCACCTCTCTAGAAAAGGAAATCATGGAAAAAGGAAAGGAAGAAGGTCAAGAGGCCTACGATACCATAATGGCTTCGAAGGATAGAGAGGTAGAAAAAAGGGAAGCTTTGCGAAATGAAAAAATTAAAAAGATAGACAATCTCTATAGGAGTAAGAAAGGAGAATTGATAGACCTAGCATTTAGTCGATGGATCTATCAAAAAAGGGATAGAGAATGAAACATTTTTACGCTGCTTCTGCAAAGATTCATGGTATGGCAAAGGATTTATTAAAGGATGAAGATTTTTATCGTCTTAGTGAATGTGAAAGGCTAGAGGAATTTCTTGTAGAAGTGAAAAAATTCCCTATGGGAAAAGAATTAAATGTGGAAGATAGCCCCTTTCAAGCCGAGGTTAAACTTCAGGACTATCGAGAAAAAGAACTAAAGAAGCCATTATATTTTTATAATGGTCCTTATCGGCTTTTTATAAAAAGTTTTTTAGATTATAAAAAGATGGAGGAAATAAAAAGAATCCTTCGTATTTTACAAAAGAAGCCAGGGCAAAAAGTTCTTATGGAAGAATATCTAAAAGAGTTAAATAAGTATCATTTAAATAGCGATGCAAACATCCCCGCTTTTATAGAAAATCTAAAGGGAACCAAGTATTACAAAGTTCTAAAACCTTACGAGGATGAAGAGGACAATGTAATACTTTTTTATATGGAGATGAATCTAGATCGATTATACTATCAAGAACTTATGGAGATTGCCAAAGATTTTTCCAAAGGGAATGAAAAGGCTGTGGCAGAGCTATTAGGACAAAAGATAGACTTATTAAATATTATTAGTATTTATAGAGGTTTAAAATATTATCAACTTTTACCTGAAGAGTTAGTAAATTTTGTAATTCGAGGAGGGTATCGGTTCCACTTCGATGAGTTACAGGAATTATGTTACAGTGAAAATGAGGAAGACTTAATAGAAAAACTTAGTCAAAGTCACTATTATTTTTTATTTGAGGGAGATCGGCAAGAAGTGTATATGGATCGGAGAAAAAGTCGATACCTTCACTATTTAGCTAAGGATATTTTCCGGAGGAGTAAATTTTCTTTTGGGAAATATATTGCTTATCAAATGTTATTTGAGGATAACTTGAAAGATTTGGTAACCTTAATGGAAACTACAAGATTTCAAATGGAAGGTTGGGAAAAGAGAAAATTTCTCATTCGTTCCTACAAAGGAAGTGATGAAAATAGCCGTTGAAAAATTAAAAATGATGAATGTTGTTGGTCCATTACAAAGAATGGATTCGGTTATTGGAGATATTTTAAAGTCTCATACTGTAAATTTTGTACCAGCTCAACAAGAAATGGAACATAATGCTTTTACTTTTAGTTTAGAAGATGATGAAAATGTAAAAAAGACATTAGAGCTTAACAAAATTACAGAAGTAAAGAGAAGCCGACAAGGAAAAGAAATTCATCGAGAAGCTACGGAAATTATGGATTTTTTCAATGTTAAAGAAGTGGACGAAGAATATATGAAGGAAATGCCCTTATCTTCTTTTCATACTTTTTATGAAGAAGTTCATAGCCAAATGGAGAAGTTAGAAAAGATATTAGTAGAAGACGAAAAACTAGATAAACTAGCAAAAAATTACGAATTATTTAAAAATGTGGAAGTAGATTTATCTAAACTTCAAGATTTAACATACTTTGACGTTCGTTATGGAACCTTAGATAAGGATGGACGTTATCGTTTGAAGAAAAACTATGGAAATGTACTTGCTATGATTTATCATACAGGGACGGTGGAAGGAAGGGAAATATATCTTGCAATCTTTCCTAAAGAAGCAGCTCAAGAGATCGATCGAATTCTTCGAAGTTTAAATTGGCAAGAAGTTGAAATCCCTCTGGAATACAAGGGTACAGCAGAAGAAGTTTTAAATAGATTTTCCAAGACTCGTAAAGATTTAGAAAGACAGAAGAAAGAAGTGGAAGGGTATCGCCAAGAAATGCTCACGAACCATCGAGAAGAAATCGAAAGTTATATCGGTGCAATGTTACTTTTTGAAAAAGTGGAAGAGGTTAAGGAAATGATGATAAACTCCCCTACCTTTTTCTACCTTTCCGGTTGGATTGGAGTTTCAGATATTTCTGAAATGAAAAAAAGACTTTCTAAGTATCCAGGACTTACTGTAGATTTTAGGGAGCCAGGGGATCAAGAGGGTAAACCTCCAACAAAATTAAAGAATTTTACAATATTTCGCCCTTTCGAAATGTTGATTAAAATGTATGGTACCCCAAATTATAAAGAAGTAGATCCTACCTTTTTCTTTGGAATCACCTATTTAATATTATTTGGTGCAATGTTTGGAGATTTAGGACAAGGAGCTGTCTTTCTCCTAGGAGGTTTATTTCTATTGAAGCTAAAAGGCCTTGCCTTTGGGGCTTTAATGATACCTATGGGAATATCCTCTATGATTTTTGGCCTCCTTTATGGGTCGGTTTTTGGAAATGAAGAAATATTACCTGCTCTTTGGATGAAACCATTTGAAAATATTGAGGATATTTTAGTCATTGCGGTAGGCTTTGGAGTGATTTTAATTATAATCTCTTATATCCTTGGACTTATTAATAAATTAAAACAAGGAGAATTAGAGGAAGGATTATTTGGGAAAGAAGGATTCGCAGGATTTGTACTATATCTTTCAATGTTAAACGTAGGACTTTCCTTTGTAGAGAGAAACCCTATTCCCATTCGTATTACAAATGTTTTAATAGGGATTTTCCTTCTAACCTTAATCTTTTCCAAGCCTTTAACCCAAAAGTTGGAAGGTAAAAAAGTCAACTATGATAGTAATGCGACAGATTATTATGTGGAAGGTGTTTTTTCCATAGTAGAAGCCCTTTTGAGTATCGTAAGTAATATTATTTCTTTTATTCGAGTAGGGGCTTTTGCCATTAATCATGTAGGACTATTTTTAGCATTTCGTACGATGGGAAGAATGATTGGAAACAAACCAGGAAACATACTAGTTTTAATCATTGGAAATATTATTATCATTGGATTGGAAGGTTTAATCGTCTTTATCCAAAGTTTACGTTTAGAATACTATGAAATGTTTAGTAAGTATTATCGCGGAGATGGCTACGAATTTATAGCTGACCGTATTGAAAGGAAGATATAAATGGAAAAAATATTAATAGGAGCTCTTTTATTTGTCTTAATGATGATCTCTGGAGGAATGTATGGCGTTTATAAAAATACGGAAACTAGTAGAAAAATGTTACGTTTCTTGTTACGTTTACATCTTTTTATCCTAGTTCCCGTCATTGTTTTTACCATTATAACCATTGTCCCTGAATTTGTACATGCTCAAGGCCAAGGAGATTCTGGAAGTGGACTTGGGTATTTAGCAGCTGGTTTATCCACTGGACTTGCCTCCTTAGGAGCTGGGGTAGCTGTTGCCAATGTTGGTTCTTCAGCTATTGGAGCTGTCTCAGAAGACCCAAGAATCCTTGGAAAATCAATGATCTTTTTAGGTTTAGCAGAGGGGATTGCAATATACGGCTTAATCATCTCTATCATGATTTTGGGGAAACTATAATGAAATCCCTTCTACTTTCTACAGACCATGATGTGGTTCGAGGACTACGTTTGGCAGGGTTTCAAAGTGTATTTTGTAAAGATAGGAGTATCTTATTAGAAAAATTTACCCAAGGAGCGAAAGAAAAAGAATTAGGGATTATTATTCTTACAGAAGTAGATTTTAAGTCCATTGAAAAAGAGGTGGTAGATGTACAATTACACCAAAAAACCCCATTGGTTGTGATGATACCAGGTCCAAATGGACTACAAGATAAAGATTTTATTATGTCTTATATTAAAGCTTCGATAGGAATGTGAGAAGAGGGATTCAATGTTATATTTAGAAAATAAATTACACTTGTTTCGAAAAATTGTATATGAAAAAAGAGCAGAAGCAAATCTAGAGGAGTTAGAATCTTTAAATAGACAATGTGAAAAAGAATATGAAAAAAGAAAATTAGAGCTGGAAACACAAAGAGATGAAATGATATTACGACGAAAGAAACTTGCAGAAAACCGTTATAATCAAGAAATGGCTAGGTTAGACGAGGAAGATAGAATTGTAAGGCTTCGAAAAGACGAAGAACTTTTAGAAGATTTGCTCCAAGGATTAAAAG
>JAUNVD010000038.1 GCA_030537855.1 Tissierellia bacterium
GTAAATAATCTTTTAAATAAACTTTTATCGTTCTTTGGTCAATGATAGACTGACGATATTTTTCAAGAAGAGTGAGAAACTCTTCTTTTTCTTTTTTAGTCGTCTCATTTTTAAAATAACCCCAAATATGTTGGGAAGCATTGATAAAGTCTGAAGTTGACGGAGGTAAATCCCTTGCTTTTTGAAGAAGGTTTAAAATATTTTCCCCATTAGGATTTTCTTTATTTTTTAATTCTTCACGTATCTCTTTATATAGATTTTGTGATTTTGAAAGGACTAAATATTTTTCCTCAGCCCATAGCTTTTCAAGATCCTGGATTCTTATATCTTTTTCTATTTTCAATGGTTCACTTCCTTTGTCTTAAAGGTCTCCTAATATATTTCGGACTTTGATTTATTTTTCATCATTTTTTTAAACTCTATGGGATAAAATCCTTTATATCGTTTAAAGAGTTTGGAAAACCGACTATGGGAACGATACCCTACAGACATTGCTACATTTCCTATCGTCAAATCAGTGGAAAGCATTAGATGTTCTGCCATACTAATTCTTCTTCTTTGAGTGTATTCTGTAATTGTCATTCCATATTTTTTCTTAAAGATATCTTTTAATTTACTTTTACTCATAGTGGCAATTTTTGCCAAGGTATCCAATTCTAAATTTGCCATATAATGATCGTCAATATATTTTGCCACAGTGGCCAAGGATTCCTCATCGTCTTGGTTAGCATTTTTACATGTGGATTTATAATATCTTTCCAAGGCAAAACTTAACAACTCCCTCGCTTTTAGCTCATAAAAAAACTTGCTAGCAGGGGAAATTTCCCGATAGGATAAAATTTCATCTGCAATGACTTCTAAAGGAGTAAAGTTTGCAGTTCCATTTAATGCTTTTATTGCATTTAAAGTGACATCTATACTTATATTCATCTCTTTAGAAAAAATTTCATCTAAGTATTTGTCTTTATATTCAATACCAACAGAAAAGAAAGGGGTTCCTCCATGGAGGAGACATACTAAATCTTTGTCTCGCTCATAAGATACTAGAACCGTATTATTAGTAATGTTTTGGTAGGGATGAAACATTTCCATCGACGCTGTTTTAATCATGGAAATACTCGTATGAGAGCCAGAACATATATTTTTGGGAAATCTAAAAAAAGTATCTTTCTTAATATAAAAATCATGAATATTAATAATAAAATGATCCATTTCGTAAACCCAATAAAGCTGATTCATATGTTCATTACTATGGTGATATGTAATGCCGATTTCCGGGAATTTATCACAGGACTTTAAGGGAACAAAACCATGGGTTCGTAAAAAGTTTTCGTGAATATGTCTCATAAGACACCTCCTTAACACAAAAAGCCAAATATCATGAAAGGCTTTAATTGATAGGAATTATTGTTTTCATATTTATTGTAATATAAAATGAAGGAACAGGTCAATACTAGAAGGAGGTTCTCATGAAGAAAGACGAAAAAAAGATTACTATAAAATCTGTAATCAAAAAATTTGCGCCAGAAAAGAAGCATTTATATGGAGTAACTTTAGTAACATCAGGTCTTGCAGGGATTATGCAAGTAATTCCTTTTTACTTAGTCTATAAATTAATTGAAGAGTTGCTTCTTCAAAATATGAATCTAGGCATGGAACGTGTGAGAGAATATGCTATCTATATTTTTGTCACTCAAGTAATGGGGATACTTGCTAATTTTGGTGCCTTATATGCTTCTCATTCTTTAGCTTTTCGTGTTGAAACGAATATGCGAAAAAATGGAGTGACCCATTTGGTTACTTTACCCATTGGTTTTTTTCAAAATGAAGATACTGGAAGACTTCGTAGGGTTATTGACGACAACGCTTCACAAACACATACATTTTTAGCACATATCTTTCCGGATATGACATCTGCTATGGTCATTCCTTTATTACTTATTCTTATTATTGTATTTGTGGATCTTCGATTAGGTTTCGTATGTATCATCGGAATTGTTTTAAGTTTTGTCTTTATGGGAAGTATTATGGCAAATTCCGAGATGCGAGAAAAAATGAATGATTATGCTACTTCCGGGGAACAACTAAATATTAGTGGAGTAGAGTATATTCGTGGGATTCCCATTGTAAAAGTTTTTAATCAAAGTGTAGAAAGTTTTCAGAAATTTTATGAGTCCATTATGGATTATGATCGACGGGCGAAGGACCTGGTTTTTGGATTTAAAAGACCGATGATTTTTAATATTCTTTCTTTAAATGCTCCGGCGATCTTACTAGGTCCTATTGCCCTTTTTCTGTTACAAGGAGATGCTCACCCAAAAGAGCTTTTTGTAAAGGCCATCTTTTATATTATTATCTCCTTTTTACTACAAAGTGCCTTTATGAAAGTCACAACAATAAATGAGGCACAACAACAATTTCAAGTGGCGTTAAACAGGTTGGAAGATATTTTAGCTTTGGAACCGGGAAAAGTCGAAGAACATCCTTCTGTTTCTGAAAAAGGAGTACTTTTGAAAGATGTGGTTTTCACTTATCCCAATCGAGAAGAAAAAGTCTTAGATCACGTTAATTTTCACTTTGAAAAAGGGAAAAGTTATGCTTTAGTGGGAGGAAGTGGTTCTGGAAAAAGTACTTTAATAAAACTAATTGCAAGATTATATGATGTGGATCAAGGCGGGATTTATGTAGAAGGTAAAGATGTGCGTTCTTATGAAATGGAAGATTTATTAAATCATATGGCCATTGTCTTTCAAGAAACCTCTCTTTTAAAGGGAACTTTACGGGAAAATATCACCATGGGTCAAGAGTATTCAGATCAAGAAGTCCTTCAAGCAATGAAAAATGCCCAATGTATGGATATTTATGAAAGAATGGATAAAAATCTAGACACTTTCATAGGAACGAAAGGGACTTTTGTTTCAGGAGGAGAAGCACAACGTATTGCATTGGCAAGAGCATTTTTAAAAAACAGCGATATTTTATTATTAGATGAAGCCTCTGCCTATGCGGATACGGAAAATGAAGAGAAAATCAGAAAAAGTATAGCCTTATTAAAGAAAAATAAATTAACGATTAGTATTGCACATCGACTTAATAGTATTAAAGGTTCGGATGTGATTTTAGTTTTAAAGGAAGGTAGTATTATAGCTTCCGGAAGTCATAATGAATTAATGGAAAATAGTAGGGAATATCGAGAACTCTTTAATGAATACAAAGGAAGCATTGATTGGAAGATTGGAAAGAAAGGGGAAGAAATATGTACCGATTTTTAGAAGAAAAATTTGTTCTTTCTCCAGAAGGAGCAAAAAATATGGGCAAGTCTATTATTTATTCGGCTCTTTTAAATCTTTGTAGTATTTTGCCTATGGTAGTTATCTTTCATTTTTTAACAGATGTTACCAATAAGTATTTCTTTCATAGTATTGAGACCATTTCCATGACAAAATATTGGATTATGGTTCCTGTTATTTTTATACTTAGCTATCTGATGAATAATATACAATATGACTCTGTATATACTACAACCTATACGGAAGCTGCAAAAAAACGGATTGCCTTGTCAGAACGATTGGGAAAACTTCCTCTTTCCTTCTTTGCTCATCGAGATTTATCTGATTTGACTAGAACAATTATGACAGATATGGAAAAAATGGAACATGCTTATTCTCATGCTGTACCACAGTTTTATGGAACTATACTTTCCACTTGTATTATTTTATTATTAGTTACTTTTAACAATGTAAAAATGGCACTGGCTATGTTTTGGCCCTTTCCCATTGCCCTTCTTTTGATTTTTCTTTTAAAAGATCGAAAATATCGTGTGGAGAAAATACATGCAGATCAAGCTTTGGTAGTTAGTGATAAAATACAAGAAATTTTAGACAATATCTTACCCATTCGTGCCTATGGACGTACAGATAAAAGTTTAAAGGAATTTGAGGAAATCTTACAAGAGGAAGAAAAGAAACAATTAGCGTCAGAAATTATGAATCCTTTACTTTTAGCACCGATTCATTCCTTGTTTCGAGTTGGCATTTTTTCTATTTTACTTGTAGGGTATTCGGAATTTTTAAAAGAGGATTTAAATTTACCCATGCTTTTAAATTTTATTATTGTCACTACAATATTATATATTCCTATGGAAGGGGCAATGAACTTTTTAATTGAATTTTTATACGTTTCTATTCCAGCCAATCGAATGAGGGAATTAATGGAAACAGAGATTATGACAGGGAAGGATTTAGCTGTAGATTCCTATGATATTAATCTAGAAAATATTCATTTTTCTTATGGAGAAGAACCTGTGATTAATGGAGTAAGTTTTAGTGCAAAGCAAGGAGAAGTAACGGCTCTTGTAGGTCATTCTGGCTGTGGGAAGTCCACATTGGTAAATTTAATGCTCCGATTTTTTGATGTAGATTCGGGAAAAATTACCCTAGGGGGAAAAGATATTCGAGAATTTGATCCCGATTCTCTCTTAAAAAATTATTCCATGGTATTCCAAGATGTTCTACTTTTTAATAATACAATTATGGAAAATATTCGCATTGGAAAAAAAGATGCCACTGATGAAGAAGTTCTTCGTGCAGCAAAGATTGCTCAAGTTGATGAATTTGCTTTAAAGCTTCCCAATGGATATGAAACCATTGTTGGAGAAAGAGGAGGACTTTTATCAGGTGGAGAACGTCAAAGAATTTCCATAGCTCGTGCAATTTTAAAAGATGCTCCCATAATATTTTTAGATGAATCAACAGCTTCTGTAGATGCAGATTCAGAAACAAAAATTCAAAGAGCATTGTCCCAATTAATTCAAGATAAAACAGTGGTAGTAATTGCCCATCGTTTACGAACTATTATGAATGCAGATAAAATCTTGGTTTTTGAAGATGGAAGATTGATGGAAGAGGGATCATCAAAAGAACTTATAGAAAAGAAAGGTATCTTTTATAAAATGTTAGAGATTCAAAAAGGTTAAAATAAAAGGAGGTAGATTATGAAACTAAAAGACTTTATAAAAATTGTATTGTTTACGGTCATTGGATTTATTTTGCTAATGGGAGGTTCTTTACTTTCAACAGTCACTGGAGTTTTTGCTTTTTATTTGAATACTGCCTTTGGAACTTTTTTAATGGCACCGGTTATTTTCGTTATGTGTCATAAAGTCCATAAAAGAGGCACTCTTTTCATTTATTATTTATTTATAGGTTTGGTTTACAGTTTAATGGGATTTTGGGCTTTTATGCCTTTTATGATATTGGTGGCAGGATTGGCAGAGATTCTGGTAGGACCTGTGGAAAATTACCATAATGATAAAAAATTGTCCATCATGTATATTATCGTTCAATTTTTTTATTCACTACATGGATTATTATTCTTACTAATACTCAAAGGTGAAGGATTGGTAAAACTTTTCCCGGATATGTTCGATGCTCAAAAGGTAAAAGAATTGTCGGATTTTTATTATAATGGAAAAAACCTTGTGATTTTAGTAATAATACAATTGGTATTTTCTTATTTAGCAGCGAAATTTGGTGTATATGTTTATAAAAAATTCTTTGCAAAAGGAGAAAATCAAAAGTCTGTACTTCATGGATAAAATAGGATGCTCCAAAGGTCGGGAGGATTTTATGAAATTAAAAGACTTTATTAAAATTATTTTATTTGGAGTACTTGGATTTATTTTGTTAACAGGTGGAAGTTATATTCCAGCAATATTTGGAGTGTATGCTGTTTATTTTGGACATGTATTTGGCTCTATTTTAGTAGGACTTATTTTTTATGTAATGTGTCACAAAATACACAAGAAATATACAATATTTATTTTTTATACTTTATCAGGGATTATTTATACGATTATGGGATTTTGGCCTATGCTACCAATTATGGTAATTGTTGGAGCCGTAGGGGAAGGAATTATTGGAAAAGAGGAAAATTATCATAATGATAAAAAAATTACCATTGCATTTATAGTTTCTCAATTCCTCTTTTCCTTACATGGATTAGTTTTTATACTCATCTTAAAGCCTGAGGGTTTGGTGAAACAATTTCCTGATATGTTTGATGCTGCAATGGCCAAAGAAATGTCAGATTTTCTTTTAAATGGGAAAAATCTACTAATACTCATCCTAATTCAGTTGATTCTATCCTATGTTGGAGCAAGACTGGGACTTTATATTTATAAAAAATTCTTTGCAAAAACGTCAAGTGAAGATTCCCTATTAAAAGAATAAAAAAGAGAAGATAAGGAAGAAAGTAATAATGATGAAAAATGGAGATAAGAAATCAATTATGTTACGAAAAAAATATTATTTACATCCTTTGAGCATTCTTATTTTTATGACGATAACCTCAATTTTAGGCTTTATTACCACAGATACCATATTTTATTTGATGATACTTTTGGCATTTGTCATTGAGTTATTTTTAAAAAAAGATCAATTTTTAAAGAGTTTACTCTTTTTTATAATCGTCTATTTTGTGGTAAATGAAAAATTACTCTATACACTAGGATATTGGGGTGGGTCATTACATACCATGTTATTTGTAATCTACCGCTTATCTCCTCTTATTATATTGTCTAAGGCTATGACTGGATTTACTTCAACAGAGCTTATGAGTGCCTATCGGAAGGTGGGGTTACAAGATCGAATTTGTATTGGAATTGCCATCTTTTTTCGATTTTTGCCAGAGTTTCGACAAAGAATGAAAGAAATCCGAGAAGGGGCAAGGCTAAGGGGGCTAAAAATCTCCCTCTTCCATCCTTTGCGGTCCTTGGAATTATTTTTGGTACCTATGATGTTTAAAGGCCTTGCATTAAGTGATACGATTACTGCATCTATTATCACCAAGGGTATTGAATATGAAGGAGAAAAAACCAATTATCGGAATATTGGTTTTTCCATTTTTGATGGAGTACTCATAGGAATTGGCATACTACTTATAGGGGTGACCATATGGTTGAAAATATTATAGAATTGGATTTAAAGGAGTTTTCTTATCACGATAAAGTATTATTAAAAAATATAAAGTTAAAAGTAAGAAAAGGAGAATTTATACTTCTTTCTGGATTATCTGGTTGTGGTAAAACAACATTACTTCGTATTTTAAATGGACTGATTCCTGACCATTATGAAGGCCACCTTGATGGACAAATTAAAATTGCAGGAAAAGATATTAAAGACTATAAAAAGGGTGAACTGGCAAAAGTCATGGGAAATGTTTTTCAAAGTCCGAAAGATCAATTTTTTTCTACCATGGCAGAAGATGAAGTGGCTTTAGTTGGAGAAAATTTAGGCATGGATCGGGAACTTTTGATACAAAGAGTAGACCAAGCCTTTCGACGATTGGGAATCGAGTCTTTAAAAGATGCTAATATTTTTCAAATGTCCGGAGGAGAAATGCAAAAAGTGGCCATTGCCTCTTCCTTAGTCTATGATGGGGACCTTTTACTCTTAGATGAACCATCGGCTTCTCTAGATTATCAGTCCACTTTAGAACTTGCAACAATTTTGCAAAAATTAAAGGATACAGGAAAAACCATTATCATAGCAGAACATCGCCTATTTTATTTGAAGGACTTATATGATCGTTTTGTACTTTTAAAAGATGGAAACATTGCCAAAGAATTTAATCAAGGAGAAATTTTAGAAGAAGATTTACCGAAGTATCATTTACGTTGCTTTGACGAAAGTACATTAAGATCTAGAAGAGAAGGGCCTAGTGGAAAGACTAAGATTAAAGTGGAGGATGGAAGGGTCAAAATTAAAAAAAGAGTCTTAATCGAAGATTTATCTTTTTCTTTAAAAGAGGGAGAATGTATGGGCGTTATTGGAGAAAATGGAGTAGGGAAAACGACGTTATTAAAATCCTTAGTAGGGTTACAAAAAATGGAAGGCAAAACAAATTATGGTAAAAACAAAAGGGAACGCCTAAAACATTCTTTTCTCTTACTTCAAGATGCGGATTCTCATATATTTTTTAATACGGTGGAAAATGAAATCCTAGATAAAAATCGCTTGGAAGATAAAGAGTATATTGAAGACATAAAAAATCATTTAAAAGCAGCAGATTTATGGGATAAACGACTGGATCACCCTCAAGAACTGTCAACAGGAGAAAAACAAAGACTGGCTTTGATCATATCCTATTTTGAAGAAAAGGAGCTTATTTTACTAGATGAACCAAGTTCTGGTTTAGATTTTAGACGTATGGAATTTGCTTCAAATATTATTTTAGAAATGACAAAAACAAGACCAGTAATATTAATTACCCATGACTTAGAATTATTATTTAATACGGCAAATACTGTCTTACTGGTAGGGAAAAATAGTTATGAAAAAATAAATACAAAAGGAAACGAAGAGAAAATCTTAAGATTTTTAAGTTAAGATTTGGAAGTAAAAATTTATCTTTCTATAATCTTAAAGGTGAAACTTAAACATTGTTAAATAAAAAGTGAGTTAGAGTCATAGACCCTAACTCACTTTTTAAAGTTCTAATCCTTGGTCTTATGTCCAATAGAGAAAAACATAATAGATGTGGCAACTAAAAGGATGGATAAAGGTAAAGCCCTAGCAATAAGTACTTCATTTACCCAATCACTATATACACATAAATATACTACATATGAGGTAATGATCAGAAAAAGAATTGCCAAAAAGGTTTTATAAACAAGGATAATATTATGCATTTGTGAATTAATATCATCTATAAGCTCTTTCATATCAGATTTAAAACCACTCATAGTATTCCTCCTATCTTTAAGATATAGCCCTTTATTGTCCCTCAACATCGTCGTGGTTCTCTTTACATATTATGTATAATATTATAATTTGTGTTTTCTATAGTGTCAATTCTTTAGTGTAACTTTGATATCATTCTTAACTTGATGAGTGAAAGGTATTTAGAAACTGAAACGAAGCTTCTAGGGAATGTGGTTATAAAAAATAAAAGGGTGTATAATGGAAGGTAAGTATCATTTTTCGTAGTCTTTTCCCTGCTTGAAAGTATCCTAAAATTAAATTGTTCTGATGACAGATGAAAGGGTGAGTAATATGTCTCCTCGTAGATTAGAAGGTGTTCCTTGGCATCCTTCGTCCTTAAAAATGAAAGAAAATGACACTCGAAGACATAAAAGTAGGTGTATTTATTATAATAAAAAAACAGAGATATGTAATACATTAAAAAGCTATTATGGATTTCGAACTTGTGGTGGTTCTAGACATTGTGCTGGCTATGAAGAAAGAGTCGTTGAAGAAGAATCGATTGAAAGGAATACAGAAAGTTCAAAGTATTTATCAAGGGAAAAAATAAGAAACACGATTGACAAGAAGAAGTCAGTAGAAAAAAATATTTGTGAAAAAGGGGATATAGTTATAGCGGCTTCTATAGATGATCCGAATACGAAAAAGACATATTATTTAGTGGAAAATGAAAAGGGAAAAGAAACCTTAGCCTTACAGGCCTGTTATGGGAAAAAAAGAAATGAAACCTTTATAATAAAAGGAAAAAAATATAAAATTTTAAATATCAAGGGGATGTTGAAATGATAAACAACTCTTATATTCTAAAGTAGAAAGGGAGAAGTATGAAAATATTAAGAAGATTAATAATTTTTATTTTAATTATATCCTTACTTTTTTTCAATGATATACTTCAAAGTATACTTTCTATGGAATTGGAAGGGTTCAATAATATTTTTCCAAGGGTTCATAGGGAAGATGTTATTGAAATTTCTTCAAAGTACAAAGAGCAAGTAAAGAATTTATTGGCCATTGAAAAAGGTGAAACCTCTATTGAAGTTCCTCTTGCCACAATATCTAAGGAAGATTCTCTTTCTTTACCAGAGGATGGTGTTTTTGAGGATCCTAATCTCTTAAAGGAGTATTTGGTGGAACAACTTATCAACTTAGAAGAGGTTATAGTGGTTAGGTATTATGGTGACCTTACTATGGAAGACTTAATGGAAATAGGAAGAAGTGCAACAGAAGATAGTCAGGTGTTGGAAGGCTATAAAGGTGGAAATATCCATATAGAAGCTTTAGAAAAGAACAAAACAATGACTATTGAATCAAATTTTAAAATGACAAAAGAAGAGAAAGCTCAAATTAACGAATTTATTCGTCTTTGGGTTGCTCAAAATATTTCTCAGGAAATGGGAGATGAGGAAAAAGTCAAAAGTATTCACGATTTTATCATTCTCCAAAACCAATATAATGAAGGAGATGAAAATCATCAATCTGCAGGCTATTCTGTTTATTCTCCAGGATCTATTTTATTTGGGGAAGGAGGAGTTTGTGAAGCCTATGCCTATTTATTTTATAAAATGGCTTTAGCAACTGGATTAGAAGCTATTGTTGTTCGGGGAATAGCACAGCCAGATTCTGAAAGTTCTGGATTTAATCATGCGTGGAATATGGTAAAGGTAGATAATATTTGGTACTATATTGATCTTACTTGGGACGATCCAGTAACAAAGGATGGGAGAGATGTTTTAAGATATGATTATTATCTAAAATCCAATGAGTATATGTCAACAACGAGGACCTGGAATAAGGAAGAATATCCACCAGCACCTTATGATTATCCACATAATTATATACAAAAAATAGATAAATCCTAGGAAAATGTAAAGAGCTTTCCTAGGATTTATCCTTTTACAGAACCAGATGTTAGTCCTGATATTAAAAAATGGCGAAATATAACAGCAAGGATTCCAGGTGGTATAATAGCAAGGATTCCACTTACTGCTATTAGTCCATAGGAAATAGTATCCCTAGACATAAATTCAGATAAGACTAAAGTAAGGACCTTGTTTTTTTGGGAAGATGTTAATATAAGAGGAACTTGAAACTGATTCCAAGACATTAAAAATAGCATTAAGGCAGTCGTAATTAAGATAGGGTAGGAAATTGGTAGAATAACTTTAGTAAAAGCCTCCCATTCATTACAACCATCTACTCTAGCCGCTTCCCATAATTCTTCAGGTAAGGTATTAAAAAATATCATATTCATCCAAGTTACCATAGGTATAAAAGAAGAAATATAGACAAGGGTTAACCAAAATTTATTATCCAAAAATCCATAATTAGAAAAGATGGAAAATATAGGAATAATAGTGGTAAATAAGGGAATAATAATCGTTGCTAAAATAAAAGTTAAGGTAACTTTTCGTCCAGGAAAAAGGAATCGTGAGAAACCATAACCTCCTGCCACACATATAGGAAGTCCTAAAAGAATGGTAAGGAAAGATACTTCCATAGAATTTTTCAATCCTTGAAATATTATTGTATGGGATGAAGTTCCAGGGCTTAGAATCTTACTATAATTTCCCCAATAAAGTTTCGAAGGTAAAAGAGAAGAGGTATGTTTTAATAATTCGCTTTCTGGTGTAAAACTTATGACAAGGGTCCATAGAAGAGGGCCTAATGTAAATATCATAAATATAGTAACACAAAGGAAATATAGAAATTTTCTTAGATATTTTTTCATCATTCCACCTCTTTTCTATGAAAGGTATGAGACATAGACTTAACATAAAAATAACCAAGGATACCTGATAAAATCATAATTAGATAGGAAATCGCTGAACCATATCCAAAATTTAAATATCGAAAGGTATGAAAATAATTGTGTAATATAAGATTTTGACTTTCAAATTTATACCCAGCAATTGCAATTATTTCGTCAAAGGTATTGATAGATGCCATTGTTACCTGTACAAAAACAATAAATAATGATGGTAGGATTAAGGGTAGAGTTATGCGAAAAAAACTTTGGATAGATCCACTACCATCAACTCTTGCTGCTTCATATAATTCATAAGGTATATTTCTCAAATTTGTTAAAATTAAAATGGCACAAAAGGGAATGACTCGCCATGCAACCACTAAGGAAACAATGAATAATATATGAAGACGATGGGCTGTCCAAGAAAATGGTTGATTCAAAATTCCTATTTGAACAAGAATTTTATTTAACAATCCATAACCAGGATTAAAAATAAACATCCAAATAATACCATTTACTAAAGGGGGTAATGCCCAAGGAAGAATGGCAACTCCTGTTAATAAAGGGCTAATAGGAGATTGAATATTTAATAGTAATGCTACAAATAAACTTCCTATAATTGAAAGTACTAAAGTGATAAGAAGCATAATCCCACTATTTGATAGAGCAAAATAAAATTCTTTACTTTGGAGAATATTTTTATAATTGGAAAAGCCTATAAAAGTTATATTCTCTGGATTATTCAGTTGATATTGATATAAACTAAAGGTAAAAGTTCGTAAGATAGGATAGAGGACGAGAATCCCGATAATCAAAAGGGTGGGGGCTAGTAATAGCCAAGGAATTTTTTTGTTTTTTATCATTTTTCTCATCCTCTCAACATTTATTTATTTTCTTCTACAACCTTTGCCACATTTTCCTCTATTTTATTGGCAGCTTCTTCAGGTGTTAGAGATTCATTTGCCATTTGATTTATAACATTAAAGATTTCTGTTGACATTTTTGTATAGTATTTTGGAACTCCATTAGGGAAGGGAGATTCCACCATTTTAGCTAATTCTACCATAGCTCCAGAATTTTTGATTACACCAGATTCTATTAATTCATTTAAAACAGAATTCCTTGTAGGGATCGTGTTTAACTCTTCATTTAATTTCTTTTGTGTTTCTTTTGAAGTATACCATTTAACAAATTCTTTTGCAGCTTCTGGATTTTTAGTATTTTTGGAAATTCCAATAGCTTCTGGAAATGGTACAGTTGCTGTTGACTGAGATTCTTTCCCAGGTAATAGAATTGGTTCTACTTGATCAATAACTTGAGACTCCTCTGGATTATTCACACGACTTACAAAAGAAGAAGGACCTACTAAGAAAGAGGCATCTCCACTAGTTAGTTGGCGATAAGCATCCATACCGGAAGCATTACGATTTGCTGGATTAATCAAACCATCTCGGTTCATCCTATCGATTAAAGTAAGGGCATCTAAAATACTATCTTTATGAATAGAATTGTCGTCGTTAAAGACAATCCCATTTCTTGTATAGGCTAACCAGAATAATGTTGTCGTTGCAGATTCGTCTGCATTTAAAGGTAATGACAAAGGATATTCAGAGATTCCTTGAGCTTTAATATTTTTAGCATTATTTACCACATCTTCCCAAGTCTTTGGAGCTTCTGTGATACCAGCTTTACTATAGATATCTTTATTATAATAAGCTGTACGAAAATCATTAGCATAGGGAATAGCATAAATAGTATCGTTGATGGTGAATGTTCCAACAGTAGGAATATCTTTTTGATCTTCTTCACTAAGCTCTATAGGCAATAACCAATCAGCACCTTGGAATTCCCCGACCCAAGACCAATCTACTTCAAAGACATCTGCAGCAATTGTATTTCCTGCAGCTGCAACTGATATTTTATCACGAATATCATCCCAAGAAGTGGGAAGGACTTGAACTGTTATACCAGTTTTTTCTTTAAAATCATCTAACATCTCAGGAGTTGGAGCACCCCAATCAGGAATCATAAAAGAAATTTCATTGTCTTTTATCGTTTCTTCTTGACTTTCTTTAGGGGCACTTGGGGCACAACCTACCAGTAAAGTAAAAACGATGGATAGTAATAATAGCTTATAAATTTGTTTTTTCATCTTTCTCTCCTTTCAATTCTTTTTAAGATATACCCTTGATACTTAGAATTATAACAAAATCAAAAATATTCGGCATTCATAGTTTGAAATCCGTTATAATAGAAAAAGGAGGATGGGAATGGCAAATCTTAAACTATTAAATGTTTCAAAAAAATATGATAATGGAGTTTTAGCAATTGATCAACTGAACCTTCATATTGAAGATAAATCTTTTGTTGTCTTTCTTGGTCCATCAGGCTCTGGAAAATCAACACTACTACGATGTATTTCCGGGTTAGAGGAAATAACCAGTGGAGAAATCTATATTGATAATATCTTAGTGAATGAGATGGAGCCAAAAGACAGAGATATAGCAATGGTCTTTCAAAACTATGCATTGTATCCTCACTTAAATGTGTATGACAATATTGCTTTTAGCTTAAAACTACGAGGTGTGGACAAAAAAATCATTGAAGAAAAAGTTTTAAATGTGGCAAAAAGATTAGAAATAGATGATTTATTAAAACGTAAACCAAAAGAACTTTCTGGTGGACAAAGACAAAGAGTTGCACTAGGTAGAGCTGTGATTCGAGATCCAAAGGTATTTTTAATGGACGAACCTTTATCCAATTTAGATGCAAGATTGCGAACACAAATGCAAATGGAATTAGCTAAATTACATCACCATTTGGAAACAACGACTATTTTTGTAACTCACGATCAAACAGAAGCAATGACCTTAGGGGATAAGATTGTGTTGTTAAACCATGGAGAACTGATTCAAGAAGGGACACCAGATGAAATATATCATCATCCCATAAATACATTTGCAGCAGGTTTTATTGGATCTCCACCTATTAATTTAGTTCATACAAAATTTAAAAGTGGAAAAGCTAGGTTTTATTCAGAGACTATTAACTCTGAAACATTTAATGTAGGCTCTTTAGAAGGGGATTATATATTAGGGATTCGACCTGAGAATTTAGAAATAAAATATGGAGATGATTTTCACGTTGTCTTAGTAGAAAATCTTGGGAACGAAAAAATCATTTATGTTGAAAATGAAAAACATCATTTGACCATTCGTTGTACCGGTGAAATTTGTTGTGAACTAAACCAGAAAATTTCAGTTCATTTAAAAAATACAGCAGGGATTAATATATTTGATTCTAAAACTGGTAAAAACTTGAAATTTAAAAAATGAAAGATCAGAAAATAATATGAACTTTTTGATCCTATATACATTTAGATATGTTTTATAGATGAGTATTAGAGAAAGTATATTTCCAAAGTGAATAAACATAGAAGAAGGAAGGTATTATTATATTTTTCTAGGATCTTATAGATGGTTAACAGAGATTAAGTTTAGGTATAAGAATTTTTATAATAAAGACGATAGAGATAGTCAAAGATGAAATAACTATAAAGAAGTAGTGGAATGATTCTGCTACTTCTTTTTTTATATGGATAATCTATAAAAATACAAGTATTTCCATGATATACTAAAGAAAATAAAGGTAGTAGAGGGTATTATGAAAAAATCATGGATAAAGGAAATCGTATTAACATTTGTCATTAGTTGGATATGTTTTGGAAGTGTGGGAATCCTATTGTCAAAAAACATAGTAGATTTTGATTCATACTTAGGTAAGGGTTTATTTTTACTAGGAGGGATGACTCCTTCTTTCATGGCCATATATTCTTTATATGGGGATTATAGAAGAAATGTGGGAGATGAAAAAAAGACTTTTCTTAAGTATTTTTTGTCCTATATCTTTGGAAAAAATAGGTCTTGGACTTTCTTTTTCCTATGTTCTTTTCTCTTAATTCTTGGCTTTGGATTATCCTCAGGATTTCATTTTAAATTACCCTTTGGCCAAATTTTATTGTTTTTTATCGGGAGCACCTTTCTTTTTGGAGGAAATGAAGAAATATTGTGGCGTGGAACATTACTAGACTCTTTTCTTAGGAGATTCTCATGGTTTTCTACTGCTATTATCATAGGGGTAATTTGGGGCTTTTGGCATTTGCCTTTATTTTACATTCCTGAAATAGGTTATGAAATCCCTTTTTTCTTCTTTGTCTTAAGTACTATTGTTATAGGTGTGATTCTTACAGTATTGAAAATAAAGGGTTCCATCTTTCAATGTATGTTATTCCATGGTCTCTTAAATACTGGATTTATGTCTTTAGAAATAAGTTCTCCTATTGGAATCATACTAGCACAAGTTCTTTTAATTTCCATTTCCATTTATTTAGGAAAAAATTTAAAACGAAAGAGTTCACAAACTCAAATTTGGGATCGGGTAGCAGGTATTTATGATTACTTTGTAAATAAGGAAAGACCTGCTTATGAAAAAATAGGGTCTTTTATAAGAGAATATCCTTCGGATGTTAAAGTACTGGAACTTTGTAGTGGCACAGGACTATTAACAGAATTTCTTTTAGAGTATTTTCCTGATTATCTAGTGAGTGATTTTTCAGAAGATATGTTGATGAAATTAAAGGATAAATTTGGAGGAGAGATATCTTATAAAACAATTGATTGTATGGATATTATTGTAGAGGATAATACCTATGATCTTGTGATTATGGCAAACGCCCTTCATATTTTGCCAAATCCAGAAAAAGCATTGGAAGAAGTGGGAAGAATATTAAAACCAGAGGGAATATTTATCGCCCCCACCTTTTTACGAGAAGATTCTTTGAAAGAAAGGTTACAAAACTATGGATTAAAAATGGCAGGGATTCAAACCCATCATCCTTGGACCTATGAAGAGTATCAAAACTATTTTTTGGGACATAGTTGGGAAATATTAAGGGCAGAAAAAATCAAAGGTAGTTTTCCTATAGGATATGTGGAATGTAAAAAAAGAAGAAAGAAGTAGATATCTTACCAAAGTTCAAAGAAGCTTTTTGAAATCTATAAGTCATAAAACAATGATTTCTATGATGAAAATATGGAGGTAGTATGAGACATACCATTAAGAAGCAAATTTTTTATACCATGTTTTTCACTTATTTACTTGTGAGTATATATCATTGGGGGATAAAGTTAGATTTACTTAGTAATTTAATAGAAAGTAAAGTCTTCTTTCTTGTACAAATGATTCCAACTATGGTGGCATTTCTATTTTTTTATAAAAGAAAAAGATTTTTAGGGAAATACATCCCTGGGATACTCCTATCTTGGTTCAGATATATATTTGGGAAAAAGTCTTCTTGGAGATTATTTTGGATTTATACAATTATATTAATATTAGGATTTGGGTTTTCAGGAGGATTTCAAACGAAACAATCATTATCTCGTATTTTCTCGTTCCTAATTTCTGCAACGATATTTAGTGGGGGGAACGAAGAAGTACTTTGGAGAGGGACATTACTGGATTCTTTTTTAAGAAAATTTCCTTTATTATTATCCAGTCTTGTAATTGGATTTATTTGGGGATTATGGCATTTGCCCAAATATTATTTTACCATTGGTCATGTAGGTATGTTGGATTTTCCCATATTTCTTTTCTCCACTATGATAATGGGGGTTGCCCTTTCTGTGTTAAGGCTGAAAGGAAGTATCTTCCAATGTATGCTAATCCATGGAATGGTAAATACAGGACTTTATATCGTGGAATATGAAAATCATAAATACTTTATCCCTATGGAGATATTACTTTTCCTTATTGCTTTATGGAGTAGTCGAAAGATATCTGTAAAAAAACCATCTTCCCAACCATGGGATCGAGTGGCAGGGCTCTATGATTTTATCTTTAAAAAAGAAAGACCGACTTATCGAAAAATAAGAGACCGAATTATAAGGTATCCTTCAGAATATAAAGTTTTAGAATTATGTAGTGGAACAGGATTATTGACAAAATTTATGGTAGGTCATTTTAATCAATTGGAAGCCAGCGATTATTCTCCTGATATGTTATATATATTAAAAGATAAGGTAGGGAATCTAGGATGTCGTATTTCGAAAATAGACGGTACCAATATTCATAGACCTGACAATTCTTATGACTTGGTTATTATGGCAAATGCTCTTCATATCCTACCCAATCCAGAAAAGGCTATGAAAGAAGTAGCAAGGATATTAAAACCAAATGGTGTATTTATCGTTCCCACCATGTTAGGAGAAGGTACATTGAAAGAAATGGTACAAAGGTTTTTCTTAAAAATGGTAGGAATTCAAATTCATCATTCATGGACGTATAAGGAATATCAAAACTATTTTTTAAATCATGGTTGGGAGATTATTCGATTAGAAAAAATACATGGTTCTTTTCCTATTGGCTATGTGGAATGTAGAAAAGAGAGGAAATAAGTGGAAATTATATTGCGTAAACTTTGGGAAAGCGTTATATTATATATAATGGGGTGAGATGATGAAAAGATTATTATGTACGATATTAGTTTGTTTTTTGATTCCCTTAGGGGTCAGTGCAAAACCTATGGATAATTCTATGGATTGGAAAGATGACCAAGATATAAGAAAAAATCAAATCCAAAGGAATCAAGAGAACTATCCCTTTGGAATGACCTTTTATAAATATGTACAAACCAATTATCATCCCAAAATGGAACAAGTGGAATTTGAAGATAAAAAAGGACAAATCATAGTTATCAAGTAAAAAGCCTTTATCCATAAGATTCCACGAAATATCAAATGACAAAAAGAGAATGGAGGACTTATGAGAAGAAAAATATTTATTGGATTATTATTATTGTTATTTTTTCCTATAGTAGTAGGAGCAAAACCACAGGAGATTAC
>JAUNVD010000108.1 GCA_030537855.1 Tissierellia bacterium
TCTTGAAAAGGTTCAAAATCAATAAACCATGATTTAAAAATCGCCTGTGCCTGGGCTTCAAGATTTGCGATAATAGCGTTGTTGTTTTCGATTTTGTCGTCAAATGATGATAAAATCGAGGCTATCTGAACTTGTTCATTATATGGAGGCACATTAACTATAAAGTTTTTCATTACAGTACCTGACACCTCTTTAAAAGTACTTCCACTACTGATACTTTTTATTTTTTCTGTGTTATGCATTAGTAAATAGTAAATATAGTCTGATGTTGTAATATCCTTATATGGGATTACAGACTTAAAGCCTTGATTTGTTGAAATTTCATTTTTAGCTATTGCAATATATCCTATGGGTGCCCTAGAAGAAAATAATACAGTTCCAGCCGGATAAATTTTGGCACTGCTATTAGCCAAACCTTCCTTAGTAATATTTCTCTCACCTCGACTAATATGTCTTCTCCTATATCCTGACAAATCTTTCGGAGTTAGCCATGGAATATTTCCACCATCATAATATTCTGATTTTTTGGTTGATGGAGTACCGCCTCCTACAACCTCTCCCAATTGCTCTAATTTTACCGTTTTCCATCCTTCAGGAAGATTATAACTCATACCCAATCCCTCCCAACTGTTTTCGAATCTCCTCTTCTAGTCGGTGGGATTCTTTTAGAAGGTCACTTAATTCAGATGTTAGTGTTTCCATCTTTTCCTCAAAGGGAATACCATCATCTTCCTCTTCTTCCATACCAACATAACGACCTGGGGTTAATACGAAGTTATTTTCTTCAATTTCTTTTAGATCTGCCACATGGACAAAGCCTTGTTCGTCTACTTCTTTACCTGCGACAAAATCATGATAGTAGTTTGCGATTTTTTCAATATCCTCAACGCTTAGCTCTCGATGGGCTCTTGTTACCATGGTTCCAAGAGATCTTGCATCTATAAAAATGGTTTTCCCTTTTTGTTTCTTGTTTTTATTTATGATCCACAAAGAAACAGGAATACCTGTCGAATAGAAAAGCTTATCTGGCATGGCAATCACAGCTTCAACTAAATCATCTTTTATGATATTTTCTCGAATGCTTCCTTCCTGTCCTCCTGCTGACAAGGATCCATTAGCTAAAACAAGTCCTAACTTACCTTTTGGGGATAAATGATAGATCATATGTTGCATCCAAGCATAGTTTGCATTGCCTTGTGGTGGTGTTCCGTATTGCCATCTAGCATCATCCTCAAGTTTATCTCCGCCCCAATCACTCATATTAAATGGTGGGTTGGCTAAGATAAAATCTGCTCTTAAGCTTTTATGTTGATCATTAAAGAAAGTATCTGAAGCCCCTTGACCTAGATTGCCTTCTAGTCCATGGATGGCCAAGTTCATCTGTGCCAGTTTCCAAGTATTAGGATTAGACTCTTGCCCATAGATGGAAAGCTCATCTATTCTTCCCTGTCTACGTTCAACGAATTTTGCCGATTGGACAAACATCCCCCCAGCACCACAACAAGGGTCATAGACTCTTCCTTCATAAGGCTGTAATATTTCCACAAGAGTTCTTACAATACTTGATGGCGTATAGAATTCACCAGCTCTTTTTCCTTCTTGTTCAGCAAATTGAGCAATTGCATATTCATACGTTCTGCCTAAAATGTCTTTGGAGTCCCCGTGTTCTTTTAATTTTAAATTGTTAAATAGATCTACAACTTCTCCGAGTCGTCTTTTATCTAATTCAGGTCTTGCATAGTTTTTAGGAAGTACACCTTTTAAGCGATTATTTTCTTCTTCTATTGCTAGCATTGCATTATCTATTATTTTGCCAATTTCTTCTTTTTTTGCATTTTCTGCAATATAGTCCCAGCGTGCTTTTTCTGGAACAAAGAAAATGTTTTTAGCTGAATATTCATCTCTGTCTTCCTCAAATCCCAAACCTTCGTCAACTAATTTTTTATAGCGCTCTTCAAAAGAATCTGAAATATACTTTAAGAATATTAAACCTAATACGACATTCTTATACTCCGCCGCATCCATATTTCCTCTCAGTTTATCTGCTGCTTTAAAAATTTCTTTTTCAAATCCTAAATTTGCGCTATTTACTTTTTCTGCCATTAAAATTCTCCTTTTTGTATGATTTTTGATATCAAATATAATATAATTTAGAAATTTACCTTTATCGAAGTAAATATTTTAAAGTTACTTTTAAAGCATATCTCTTAATAAGAATTTTTTTACTTATCGATAAACCCTTAATCTATATTGATACATCATTCCTTTTATGTATGATTATAATATATTATATCAACTAGATTTTATATAATGATATTATAAATTTCTAAAACTATATACATTATAACACTAAACATAATTTTATTCTACTTTATTCTTTACTATATATAAAAATTAATGTATAATAAAATTGTCATTCATTCAA
>JAUNVD010000039.1:0-6421 GCA_030537855.1 Tissierellia bacterium
CCGGTACATTTGTAATATCTACTGTAATATTTCCTTCTTCATCGATGGTTCCTTTGACTTCTTTTCCGCCAACTAGTATTGGTTCTCCGGTCGTTGGATCAACTAGTTTGACTTCTCCTGTTGTTCCTACTGGTACCTTTCCTACTACTTTATTTCCTTCTTGTTTGACATCTGTTGGTACAGCACTTACTTCTTTATCTACGACTGTTGCTGTTGCTTTTTCACTTTCATTTCCTGCTTTATCTTTTATAGATGCTGTTATGACAGTGTCTTTTGCAAGGGCTTCTACCGGTACCGATACTTTTTTATCGGTGATATTTTTATCGGTTAAAACTAGTTCTTTGGTTTCGGTTCCGACTTTTACTATTACAGTATCTCCTGCTACTGCATCGGTTGGCAATACAATTTCTACTTCTGTATCTCCTGTTTTTGGTGCAGTAATTGTTGGTACAGATGGTGCAGTCTTATCTAATATTACATCTCCACCTTTACTTGGTGTCTTTCCTGCTTCGGTAACTTCGATAGCCACCTTTGTACCTTCCGGTACATTTGTAATATCTACTGTAATATTTCCTTCTTCATCGATGGTTCCTTTGACTTCTTTTCCGCCAACTAGTATTGGTTCTCCGGTCGTTGGATCAACTAGTTTGACTTCTCCTGTTGTTCCTACTGGTACCTTTCCTACTACTTTATTTCCTTCTTGTTTGACATCTGTTGGTACAGCACTTACTTCTTTATCTACGACTGTTGCTGTTGCTTTTTCACTTTCATTTCCTGCTTTATCTTTTATAGATGCTGTTATGACAGTGTCTTTTGCAAGGGCTTCTACCGGTACCGATACTTTTTTATCGGTGATATTTTTATCGGTTAAAACTAGTTCTTTGGTTTCGGTTCCGACTTTTACTATTACAGTATCTCCTGCTACTGCATCGGTTGGCAATACAATTTCTACTTCTGTATCTCCTGTTTTTGGTGCAGTAATTGTTGGTACAGATGGTGCAGTCTTATCTAATATTACATCTCCACCTTTACTTGGTGTCTTTCCTGCTTCGGTAACTTCGATAGCCACCTTTGTACCTTCCGGTACATTTGTAATATCTACTGTAATATTTCCTTCTTCATCGATGGTTCCTTTTACTTCTTTTCCACCAACAAGTATGGGTTCTCCGGTGGTTGGATCAACTAGTTTGACTTCTCCTGTGGTTCCTACTGGTACCTTTCCTACTACTTTGTTTCCTTCTTGTTTTACATCGGTTGGTACAACACTTGCTTCTTTATCTACGACGGTTGCTGTTGCTTTTTCACTTTCATTTCCAGCTTTATCTTTTACAGATGCTGTTATGACCGTGTCTTTTGCAAGGGCTTCTACCGGTACCGATACTTTTTTATCGGTGATATTTTTATCGGTTAAAACTATTTCTTTGGTTTCGGTTCCGACTTTTACGATGACCGTGTCCCCTGCGACGGCATCAGTTGGCAATACAATTTCTACTTCGGTATCGCCGGTTTTTGGTGCAGTAATTGTTGGTACAGATGGTGCACTTGTATCATAGTTTACTATATTTGAATCTATCGACGTTGGTGTTGCCCCTTCATTGGTATTACTTGCAGTAACTTTGATATCCTGTCCTTCTAAAGCTGTTTTCGCTGTATCTGAAGGTGTTACTGTTAATTCGCCTATTTCCTTATTTTCTGTTACAGGATAATTTGTAGCATCCGATGAAGTCCAATTTCCATCTGCATCTTTTGTTAATGTTGCTACGACCTCTTCGCCTTTTTTAACTTCTAATTTATTTGCATTTTCGTCAATACTGCTTATAACAATATTGGGCTGCTCCGCATTGACTTCCTTAAGCACTGGTGCCTTTGCCACTGGTGTAGTGTTTTTTTCCTCTTGCCAAACAGCAACTAAAGTGATGCTTTTATCAACTGCTGTGTTTGCAAAGTCAAAAGCTCCTTCTGCTGGTCCTGTCTCAGTGGATAATGCCCAATGTTTAAATGTAAATCCTTCTTTTATTGGATCCGTTGCGGGTTTTGTTGCCTTTCCACCTGGTGCTAAACTTTGCTTTTCAATGGCAGGATCTACTGTTCCACCATTGAGATCAAAGTCAACATATACTACTCCAACTTCAAGATAAGATGAGACTTCCGGATTTTCATAAGCATTTTGTACAGTAACATCTTCCTTCTTCTTTTCAATTTTAATTTCTCTCACGATTTCCTTGGTGAAAATTTGAACAACTATTTTTTGTTTATCTTTAAGTTTACCTGTTACATCAACACTCCATGTTCCTTCCAAATCTTCATTGGAGGTTGTTTCTGCTATAACAGTGCCTGTATCTTTATCCACAATTTTAATCGTTCTTGGATACACATTTTCTATCCCAGGTGAATTGTTATAAATCTTTCCTGAAATAGTTTTTGTACCTAGGGTTAATTCTTTTATTTCTTTTCCATCTTTATCATACCAATTATATGGGGCTACAAGGGGATCTGTCTTATGGATAGCCACCTCTTCTCCATCTAGTTTTCCATCTCCATCGGTATCCGGATTTGTGAAGTTAAAATCTTGAGAAACAGTCTTTTCATATTTATCCGTTAATCCATCTCGGTCTGAATCTTTAAATATCGCAAAAGTACTACCTTGCGTATTTTTCATAGGCTTGTTTGCATTAGTTTCCTTTACAAATGGTACTAATGCTTCTAAAGCTTCCCATGTTTCTTTAATTCTTGCTCTTAAAGATGCTAATTGAAGTATACTAGAATCAATATCTTTTCTTATATCATCTTGGTGATCCTTCAATGCTTGAATATTTTCAGGAGTTGGATATTTGGCTGCCCAAGAAAGAAATTCCTTTGAAGTAACTGCTGGTTTTAATTCCTCTGTTCCGGGATTCTCTTCAATATCCATGGCTACTGTTGGAGCCAACACATGGGGATTAAACCACTTATCTAAGATAATAGCTTTGGCATCTAGGAAAGGCTTTTGATATTTATCACCTATCTTCCCAATGGCTTTTTCAGCAGTTGCTTTTTCATCATTGAATCTCTTTTCACCATTATCTCTTATTTCAATGGATATTGGTATTTTTGCAGTACCATCTTTTTTTACAATATCTTTTAAGCTTTTCCCCTCTATTAAAGGAAGTACCAGAACTTTATCCTGGCGATTTATTAATGCGGTATCAAAGACATACTTTTGACCTTTTTCGACCTCCGGTTTATAAATTCCTTCAATCTGTATTTGCTCTTTCCCATTTCCATCAGTAATAATCTTAACATTACTCAATACATCCACATCTTTTTCAGGTAGATTTTTCTTTTCATTAAGCTGTCCCGATTTTATCTTCGCTATATCGATGAATGGAAGCACTTCCGGATCAATGTCAATATATATACTGTAAGGTTTGTTTTTAGCATATAGTGAATATGTTTTTCCTTCTACTCGATATACGGCAAATATTGAATTTTCTTCATCATCATAGTTTGCATAATCAACAACCGGGGAATTGTCTCCTTTAACATAAAAGTTATCCGGACTATATTCTCTGGTATCTTTTTTTGTAATAAAGTTTTTATTGAAATTCTCTATCAATTGATCAGCTCTTCCGCTACTCAATTTACGAGCCCAAGTTCTAACTGCAATCCCTTTTTCAATGATTTCTTGAGGGGTTTCAGGTTTTAAATAAATCCTCATATCAGCATTCTTAGAGCCTACAAGAGCATCAATAATAAAACCATTTTCACTAGAAACTATTGGAGTTTCCCAGACATTATCTGCACCTGGGATTTCTGTGGTATTTTTTACTAATTCTCTTTCTTCATAATTACCTAGACCTACTGGCTGTACTGTGATTTTTTCAATATATTCTGCTACATCCGGATCTACTTGTAAATACATTTTACTATTTAATAGCACAAGATATGGTTCTGAAACAGCATATGAATACATTCTTACTTTTAAATACTTATTGACACCTTCTTCAAAGTAGCCACTATCTGTAAATGATGTCCCACTGACTATAGCTGTATGCCATCCCTTGCCTTTCACTCCTTCTTTAGCATAGACATAAAAAGTCTGTGTTGGACTTGTCTTTTCTAATCCTTCCACTACTTTAACGGTTCTAGCCTTAATTGTCTGTCCCGCAGTTAAAGCAGGTATTTCATAAGTGAAATTTCCATTTACATCATATGTCACTTCTACTTTAGACTCCGGTGACCCATTAATACTTAAATACAAATCACCACTGGGGTCTGCTACCCCTTTAATTTGCGTATTTCCCGCTTCAATCGGCTCAATTACTGGTGGCTTAATATTATCTTCATAAATCTTACCGCTGGCTTGATTTTCCGTCTGTCTTGCAGGCGTTTCTGGATTTGCTTCTGCAATTCCAGGAACCAAAGTTCCTAAAATGATAAGCAATGCCATGACAAATGACAATGCTCTGATTTTCTTTGAAATCATATACATCCTCCTTAAATATAATTATTTCAAGATCGACTTTTCTAAATACTATCAAACTCGAATCCTATTAATCTGATAATTATTCTTTATAATAACTACATATCCTAGTATAGATAAATATATAAAAGCCGACTTTATATATAAATATAATATATCATTAAGATTAATAACTCAATTATAAATCATCAATAAATTTATAACTATATTTATATATTGATATTCAAATTATAAATTATAATAATTAACCAATTTTTTTTGCTTATTTAATAATTAAATTATTATCATCAGCTTTTTAAGCCTTATTTAGATTGGATAATTATCAAACTTTAAATATTATTATTCTTGGAATTTTTTATTACAATATTTTAATATTAGTCTTTCAATCTATCATCCTATCTTGGCTATTTAAAAATAAATCCAATAAAAAGAAAAATACTCCCTCCACATTTATGATTAATTTAATTGAAAGCTATTTATTTTATGTATTTAAATTAATATCATTATTCGCTTTAATAATAAATAGAATAATTATCAGCCTTTAATCTTTCCGATATTATAGTTTTCAATATAAAAAGAGCCAAAATGATTTCTCATTTCGGCTCAAATTTATATCTTACTTAAATATACTCTCCACTGATTCATCAGTGATGGTATTTTCTCCACCTATGATGGTTAATTTTTCGATATTTAAGTCTTTAAAATAATCTTTTAGTACTTGTGGTGCTTCATTTCTTCTGGTTAGTAGGATGGGCGCATTTTCTTTAGCCGCTGCTGGTCCTGCCACCAATGCATCTGCAAATAACTCGCCTGATGCTAGGTAGATATTTTTTGCTTCTGAATTTGTCTTCTTAGCTATATCTACTGCTGTTGCATATCTGTCATCTCCGCTGAATCTCTCAATAATTGTCGGCATATCTTTTTCTATCGCCTCTCCTACTGATGCTTCTCCACCGGATATATAGATTTTTTCTATTTGTAGTCTTTCAAATGCTTCACTTACAAGTTCAGGCACTTCATTTTGTCTTACAAGTAAGATTGGCATTCCTTCGACTGCTGCAAATGGTCCCACTGATAATGCGTCAGGATATGTTTCTCCCGTTGCTACTACAGCTTTAGTTCTTCCACCATTTGCTTCTTTTAATCTATCTGCTACTTTTACAGATGTTTCATATCTTGTCGGCCCTTCAAGCCTTTCAAGATTATCATCATATTTTCTCAATGCTTCTTCTACATTTTCGTCTATTGATGCGAGTCCACCTACGATTATTATATGATTTGCTCCCAGTCTTTCGATTTCTGCTGCAACTTCAGGTAATAATTCTGTCGGCTTAGTCAAAAGTATCGGTGCATCAAGTGCATATGCGAGTGGTCCTGCTACAAGTGCATCTGCAAACACATCATATCTAGCTATGATTACTGTTTTTGCATGTCCAAACTTTTCTTTTGAAACCTTGATAGCAGTTTCAATTCTATCTTTACCAAAGATCCTATCCTTATCCGGCTTTTCTATTTCATTTCCCGGTTGTTCAGGAACTGTAGGTTCTGACATATCTTTTTTATCATATTTTGCTACAAATGCTTTTTCTGTCAGATCTTTTACGAATGCTCCTTTATCTGGTAATTCTGGTGCCCAGTTCTTAGGTTCTGCTTTTACCGTATATCCATCTTTCGCAATAATTATTGGTACGGGGACTTTTTCAAATGTCAATTCTTCTTTTACATCATAGTATAGATATTTCACCGCTGTATTTGTAGAGTCTTCCATCGCACTCTTTAATATACCTTTTTTCGCCTCCGCAGTCGGTGTCGCCTTTATCACATCGTCTGCAAAGAACTCGACTCTTGTATATCCAGGTCTTGCTGGATCTTCTGGATTTGTTCCTTCGATTACATCATCTGATTCTTCCGATTCTCCCGGTTTTGCAGGTTTTACCGGTTTTTCAGGTGTCGGTGCTT
>JAUNVD010000039.1:6431-17914 GCA_030537855.1 Tissierellia bacterium
TCGGTTTAACTATAAAAGCCTTTGCCGTATCGCTTCCAATTGGCATCATCCCTACCAATAGCACTAATGCTAGCAGTAAGCTAATAATTTTTCTGTTCATTTTTTTCCTCCTATAATTCTTGTAAACCCTTCATCAATGACTGATTCTTTTCAACAAATATAAATTTTAATATCCGTATTTACTCTGAGACATAATCCACAATATCCCTTAAATTTAAAGTAAATTTAAATTAAATATTAAAATCTAAAACTAGATATTGAAATCTCATTGAAAGAGTTTACTTTTAATAATGCTTTCAGATTTCTTCTGATTGCTCATCTTATATAATGATATAATAAGATTTTAAAGACGAATTCATCTTTATATTATTATATATCAAAGTTGCATAAATTACAAATTATGTATTTCGTTTATACTGGATATCTCGTTAAGTTCATAATTATAAATTTCAATATATAAAATATTTTGGATATATCAATTTAAATGCCATTAAATAGGATCTTTACATAAGATAAAATAGATTGCTGAATTTAAATATTTTATTTTTGAAATTTTAAATACAAATCAAATCTATTTTATACAGATAAAGAATTAAATCATTTTCTCAAATAAAAAGAGCCAAAATGATTTCTCATTTCGGCTCAAATTTATATCTTACTTAAATATACTATCCACTGATTCATCAGTAATTGTGTTTTCCCCACCTATGATGGTTAATTTCTCGATACTTAATTCTTTAAAATAAATTTTTAATACTTGTGCCGCTACATTTCTTCTAGTTAATAGGATTGGCGCATTTTCTTTTGCTGCTGCCGGTCCCGCTACCAATGCATCTGCAAATACTTCTCCTGATGCCAGATAGATATTTTTTGCTTCTGAATTTGTCTTCTTAGCTATATCTACTGCTGTTGCATATCTGTCATCTCCGCTGAATCTCTCCATAAGTGTCGGCATATCTTTTTCTATCCCTTTTCCTACCGAAGCTTCTCCACCGGCTATATAGATTTTCTCTATTTCAAGATTTGTAAATGCTTCTTCTACTACTTCCGGAACTTCATTCGGTTTAACTAATAGAATTGGTAAGCCTTTAACTGCTGCAAATGGTCCTACTGCTAATGCGTCAGGATATGTTTCTCCTGTCGCTATCACTGCGTAGCCGTTGCCTCCATTTGATTTTTTGAGTCTTTCCGCTACTTTTACAGCTGTTTCGTATCTAGTCGGTCCTTCAAGTCTTTCAATAATTTCAACATATTTTTCTAATGATTCTTCTACATTTTCATCGATTGAACCAAGTCCACCTACGATTATTATATTTTTAGCTCCGAGTCTTTCGATCTCAGCTCCAACTTCTGTTACAAGTTCATTTGGTCTTGAAAGCAAGATAGGTGCATCAAGTGCATATGCAAGCGGTCCTGCTACAAGTGCATCTGCAAATACATCATGTCTTGCGATTATTACTGTATCTGCTTGATCAAATTTCTGTTTAGAAACCTTGATAGCAGTTTCGATTCTATCTTGACCAAAGATTCTATCTGTCTCAGGTTTTTCTACTTCATTTCCTGGTTGCTCAGGCTCTTGTGGTTCCATTGGCTCTGCTGGTAATTCTGGATTCGTTGGAATATCAGAACTTCCTTCAGAATTACCCTTAACAGTTTTTTCCGTTTCGCCAATTTTATTGTCGCTATTATCAGTTACGGAAACTTTTATAATATTTCCTACTTCGACTTGTGTTGCATCAATGGGGATTTCAAGTTTTCCATCAGTTACTACAATCTCTTCCTCTCCAACTAGCCAATTACCTTCTTCGTTCTTCTCAGCATCAATAGTAGTTTTGTCAGGTAGCGTAACTGTAATCTTTATTGCCTCCGCTTCCTTTGGCACTTTTACAATGACTTTTTCATCACCTTTTTTAATATCGTCAACAATAGGTGACTCAATCGCCTTAGCCGTATAGGTTCCAAAAGGTATTATCCCAACCAATAGAACAAATGCCAGCAGTAAGCTAATAACTTTTCTTTTCATATTATCCTCCTAATATTTTTTCTTAAACTCTTGTTAATTATCTTTCTCAATAGTTAAACTTAAGCGTTTTCTTAAATTCTAAAATAAGCTGTAATAAAATAAGGAAATAAGATTTGAAAATAATATGCACTGAATTTTAGTTATCTGTGCCACTAACCCCTATTTATATTTAAAGCAAAATGATTGATTATGCTAAAACTTACTATTGAGATTCATTCATTAAAAGAGCTTATATTTTATAAGACAATCTGAGCTTAATCAAATTGTCACTCATATAATGAGATTTATAAAGATGAATATACCTCTAATCCAGTATATATCAAAATTGTATAAATTTCAAATTATCTATTTGAAAAAGTTTAAATTTATTTGTCTTTATTTCCTTATTTGAAATCAGTATGAATTTATAGAAAATTCCATTTAAAATCATAAAATCCGTATTATGATACAAAATCCATTGAAAATAACTACCTCCCATAAAATCTTATATATTTCTTAAATTTAATAAATATTTTATGTTTATAAAGAATTATACGTTTTTAATATTTAATTTTCATAATATTTTTAGAAAACAAAAAGAGCCAAAATTTATTTTGACATACTAAAACCCCCTAAATCCATGTCAGGATTTAGGGGGTCTGTGCAGAATCATTTTAGCTCTTTTTTGTTTCTACTTAAATATACTATTTATTGATTCATCTGTGATAGTATTTGTACCGCCTATTATGGTCAGTTTTTCGAAATTAATATTTTTAAAATAATCTTTTAGTACTTGTGGCGCTATATCTCTTCTGGTTAATAGGGTTGGCGCATTTGTCTTTCGCCGCTGCCGGTCCTGCTACCAATGCATCAGCAAATAATTCGCCTGATGCAATATAGATATTTCTAGCATTTGGATTTGTTTCTTTAGCTATATCGACAGCCGTCGTATATCGATCTATTCCGCTGAATCTCTGTATTAGAGTAGGCATATCTTTTTAAATTTCCACTCCGACAGAAGCGATTCGGTACCGATGGTGGTGTTATAGAAGGTTTAGGACATGCTGTACATATTTGTTTTCCTTTTTGATACTAAGCTTTAATTACTGTATTTTGATTAAAGGTATTAACTAAACTCTTATCACATCCGGTAAAGATATACTCAATACCATCTAGAACTATACCCTTTGCATCATTTGCCGGAATCTTAACTTCAACGCCCAGTCTTACAAAGAATGTCTTTGGTCCATTATTATAATATCCTTTATCTGTAGGTTCTAGTCTTACCTTCACATAATCTTCAGGAGCATATTCTGGTCTTTCTGCATCCCATGAAGGATATACATCTTTTAATACTTTAACTGATACTGCGATTACACTTGTTGACCCATCTGGGAATTTTATAGTAACTTTCGCTTCTTTATCCCCTGGTGTACTTACATCAGGTTGAACAATTTCAAGTGTTGCATCATCTGATAATGGATTCCCATCAGCAGTGATAACATCTCGATATTGTTTTTCCGTTGGTTCAACACCAATATTAGTGATAATCTGATCTGCTTTTAATCCAGGAATTGGTTTAATATCCATCCATTTCATATTGTATAGTGCAGTAATTAAAGTATCATTCTTAAATTGAGCTTTTAATGCATGATCCCATTCATTAAAGATATATTCTATCGTACCATCATTATTTCTTGTTGGATCTATTATATTTAAACTTACAACCCTATCAGGTGCTACATAGAATACTTTCGTTGTACCGTCAGGAAGTGTTCCATTAACAGTTTCATCGAATGTAACAGTTATATAGCCTTCTGGTTTTACAGGTGGATTACTTGGATCCGATACTGGAATAATATCTTCTGTTATTGTCACTTCAACATAATCAGATTCTGGTTTATCTTTTTCTGTTTGTGTAACATTAACTTTTCCATCTTCTGGAACTTTGTCTTTTGGTAATTCAACTTGATAAATTCCATTTTCATCTACTTTTACCGGCCCTGCTATTTAATCTCTAGTATTAGGATCATAAACATTTATATCTGATCCTGGAATTCCTGTACCACTAATAGTAGGATTTCCATTTTCTTTTGTTTCATCTTGCTTCGCTGTTGGTGGTACTGACTTTCCGCCTACAGCTTTTAAATCCTCATCTGATGGTAATTTATTATTAGCTTTATCTTGTGCAGTAGCTTTTACAATATCTAAGTTTTTAAGTTCAGTTCCTTTAGGTACTGGAACTACTAATTTGCCATCTTCAAAAGGTATTTCCTTATTATCTTTATCTTTCCACTTTCCATCTTCGCCTTTAGTCATCTCTGTTACTTTACCATCTGGCCAAGTCACTATAACGGAATCCGCATCTGTTGGTGGTGTTATTTTAACAGTTTTATCCCCTTCATCAATTTTATCGATAATAGGTTTTTCTGTTTTTTCTTGATTGTTTATAACTACGTTCACTTTCTTTTCAGAAGTATTTCCAAACTTATCTGTCGCTGTATAAGTGATTATAAAATTATCTTCTGCTGTTATTACATCTCTTGGCGTTCCTTTTAATTGATATACAGGTTTTCCATTTTCATCTGCTATCTTTTCAAGAGTAACTCCTAGAGGTAATTCTGTATTGGTAATTTTGATACCTTTTAGATTCTTATCATCTAGTTTTACTTTTAAGATATCTTTATCTTCAAGTTTAATATTTACAGTTTCTGTTACATTACTCACTGTAATTACTGGTCCTACTAAATCTAGTAGATCCGATACTGGGGATGTGGTTGCGTCTACCCTCGGTTGACTAACCTTTACTGTGATATTCTGTCCATTTGTCAAAACTGTAGTTGGAGTTCCATAAGTATCTGGAATGACAAATCTTAAATTCCAATCTCTATCAGGTGTTGTAGTGATAGAATTGCCAGCAGTGGCTAATATATCATTGCACTTTTCATAGGCAAGGGTATACTTTGTTCCTTCAGGTAATTTTGATGTGATAATAATATTATAATCGCCATCTTGTTTTCCTGTATTGGTGCCTCTGCAGTTATTTCCGGAATTTCTGTCCACTGTTCATAAAGATGATTTACTTGCTCTTCAAAGACTGAATCAATATATTAATTCCTTATCTTTAATTTTCTTTCCATTTCCATCTTTATTCGTAGTCCAACCTGCAAAAGTATGTCCCTCTTTCGTGAATCCGATTACATCTTCATTAAGTTCTAGAAGAGATGGAATTCTGTAATTAGAATTTATAATGACATCTTTTTCTTCTTTAAGCTCTTCAGGTTCATCATTATTTCCATGTAATATTATTTGAGTCGTCCTATTAATACCTGAGCATTGGGCAACAAATACCAGAGCTTCTTGATCTTTTAGACGAAATACAAACCCAGAGTTAAAAAACTCTGGGTTTGTATTTCATCTGTCATCGGGCTTTCGACCGATTTCAATTTTAATTATTTTATCATAAATTCATAAACTTTATCATCAGATTGAATCGATATAATATCTCCCTCTTTAAAATCGATATAAAATCTTAATGATCTTTCGTATTCAGATATTCCATAATAGTCTACCAATACTCCATTTGGTGCAAAGTTTATCTTTTCTCCATTTTTTTCAACTTTGACGATTTTATCGAGAAATTCTCCATATCCCTCCATACTACCATCATTCTTTAGAACCTTATTCTGCCAATCCCAAACCATTCCTGGAAAATTCCTTGCCATTTCCTCTTCATCAAAAGGAGGCACTAGAGTTTCCTCTTCGACCTTTTCGATATAATCAAATTTATTATATCCTTCTGCAATTTCTCCTGTTTTAGGATCCATTTGATAAATATTAATATTTTTCTTTTCTACCGGCTGACCATTGACCACTTCATATTCAAATACCACAGTAGCATAGTCATTTCCTATAACTTCAATTTTCACAGGACCATTTTTACCAAACATATTCTCAAAATTAGAAGTTATATATAATTTTGCCGATTTATCAAATTGCTCATCTTCATTTCTTGTAATTTCATATCTTAATGGAGCATTTAAATCATTGCTAATAGGAGCTACAACTCCATTAACCCGAACTTCTTGAATCGAGTCGATCCAAGCCACAATATCACGATTACCAGTATGATTTTCTAAAGTCAAAGAAGCCATATTACCATTTAGTCGGAAAGAAGCAGTATTATTAATCGGCGCCTTTACAAAAGTAATCTCAGGCCCAATAACTTGGAAACTTACTTCTTTAAAGCTCTTACCAGCTAAATAGAATCGAATCGTATATTGCCCTGGCTTACGTACCTCTTTCCCATGAATATTAAGCTGGCCTAAAGAAGGAGTATAAGAATATCCATTGCCATTACTTAATTCTTTTACAAGCTCTCCATCTATAAAGATTGATGCTCCCGTTACACGAGAATGAAGATCCATAACCTCAAACTTTAAATCCTCTCCGGTAAATAGATTTCCATTGGGATAGGTATCTAAACGAAGGCGAATCATTGTATCTTCTGCCACTTCACTTTTAATTAAAATATCCTTTTCTAAATCTTTAAAGCCTAAAGAAGAAATGACGAGACGATAATTTCCATCCTTGGCAAAAACTTTACCAAAAATAGTCAATTCATTATTCGATGTATTAATCTTATAATCCTTATCCTTTACTAATTCCACGCCATTTAAAACAATCTTTTCAATATTGGCCGTCCATTCATTTAAAGGAAGCACAATATCAGTACGAATTGCCACATGATCCAATTTTCTTAACACAGCTTCGGGAATATTCATCTCTTCATCTACAGTATAATCAAAGATTTCTCGTAAATTGAAAATTGGTGCTCCAAAACCATTAGGAAGAGCAAACTTCACTTGATAAGGTGCATTTAATGTAGTAGCTACCGAAGGATCATTAAAGTATTCCTTAAAAGATTTATATACCCCATGATTTAAACGATTGTCTTGGACAAAATTCATATACTCATCCCATACAACCTTACGATGAGGATTATCTTTCATTACAGCAACTTCCTTCGCCGTACCTTCCCAAAAATCTAAAATCTTTTTAGCACCAGGATCTTTATACCCTAAAGTTTCTACAATCTTTGCATTGGCTACCATATCAAAATTATAAACTAAAGTAGCACCCATATTTACCGTACCACCAGAACCATCTCCACCAATAGAAGGCTTAGAAACTCCTCCACTCGTTGCACTAGACATCATATCAATGGATCTTACACTACGTGACATCATCGACACAGGTTCATTGACCTCGACAGCTTTATCCCCTTCAAGAACAAATTTAAAATTACTATCATGATAAGTATCATACTTAACAGTAATAAAATTAATGCCCGGCTTTAAAGCATCCAAACCATGATTTTTAATTCTTAACAAATCATTTATCACATGGAAAGGATTCCCCGATTCATTATCAATGGCATCCACACCTTGAGCAATTAAATCTTCCAAATCCTCACCAGGATTAACCACATAACGACGCTCTAACTTTTGTCCATTTAAATATACAGATTGTACACCGGTAATATGTTGGAAAATATACTCAAAGCCATCTAAAGTAAAGAGTAAACTTTTATTTGTTTTATACTCACCATTATTAGAATTCCACTTCATAACGGGAGCCTTATCCTTTAAGATAAAATCCTTCTCATCTGGACGATAGCCACGATAAATAAGCTTAATCTTTTGTTGTCCCCTTTGTTGAATCGGACGAGAATTATCAAAAGATATAGTTACAAGACCTTTATTATCAGATTTTGTCTTAGTAAAACTTAATCTTTCCTCATGACCATCGTCGTATAATTTGTTAATTCTCATAAGACGCATATATTTTCTTGATTCCACAGAATCAGAAAGATCAAAATTTAAAACAATATCCTTACCATAATCAATGGTGTTTTCCGTAATCACTTCTTCTGGATTAGGATTTACCTCTGGTTCGTGAGAAGCTACTTCCTTAAATTGAATATGTACATCCTTAGCTCTTAAACCTCTAAAATAAAGTTTTAAAGTTGCAGAATCCAAATCCTTTAAGGAAAGATTGTTTTCAAGAGAAATGGTGACCTTTCCGGTACCTTCATCCTTAACCTTTGTAAAAGAAATTCTTTCTAAAGAACTATCTTCATTTACAAGATTAATTCTCATTAAACGTAAAAATTCACGACCTTTTGCCCCTTCTGTCATATCATAGGAAAAGATAATATCCTGACCTTTAGGAATAGTATGACTTTCCTTGGTAAAATCAGTAATCACATTGGTAATGGTCGTAGGAGCAGAAATGGCATCAATCGGTTGAGCCTCTTCATTTACTTCAAAAGTGTTTCTACCGGGAAATCGAATCTCGTTCCCTTCACCATCCTTGGCAACGGTATGAAAGTCCCAAACAGGTACCGTTACATGTCCCCATACCATATCTGGTGCTCCTGTATTCCCACTAGACTTATATGGAAAACGACTATAGAGACCAAGGATATCCTTGGACAAAATACGACCATCTTCTAAAGTTAGAGTCAACTTATGATAAGGTCCATCAAATTCCGTCTTTACCAATTGTCCATCATCACTTACTTTAGAGAACTTTACGTCCTTTCCATCTAAAGCTACTCCCTTAATTTCACTTTTTAAATTTTTACCATCAATGGCCAAGTAGCTAACCGTATCTGCTACCGTAACGATCTTTACATTAAAATCATCCGGACTATTTGCAAAAACAGCTACACCGGGTAAAAATAATGCAAGTAATAAAATCCATGCAATTGTTTTTTTCATATACTCTCCTTTAAAAAGAATTCTAACCGAGGATTTCCCTCGGCTAGAATATTTATTTTGTTTAAAATATCAATATATAAAATAATTTAGTTGATATTTTATATTATTTTATAATGGTTCCATCTTTTTTAAAGTTAATGGTTAAGTCCTTATAGCCTGGTGCCTTGATAACTAAAACATTGTCCTCTTTGATAACATCAGTATCCTCCGTAAAACTTAAATACTTATCGGTGCCGGTATTTATGATATAGGCTTGTTTTTCACCCCACAAACCTGTCACTGATTTATATGAAATTCCATTTACAAAGACTTCATTAATAGCATCGACATAGTCTTGAAGATTGTCAGCTGTCCCGCTTTTACCCCAACTATATTTGTATTCGCCCATAAATAAATCTATTTTTGTCAAATCCTCATTCCTTGGAGGTTCAATTCCTGTTGCTGGAGGCTTAGGATCCGGTGTTGTATCTACTTTTGGAGAAATTGTTCCATTATCATTAAATACTACTTGCATATCTTTAAATCCGGGAACTTTTATCGTCACAACTTCGTCACTTGGTCCATTTTTAATATAAATTCTATTGGTATCTATATCTCGTACAAAGTAGAATCTATCATCCGGATCATGATTTACACTAGTACCCTTTTCGTATACACTAGGTGGTTCTGTATTACCCTCCATTGTCCCAAATCCATTTAATAATGCATTATACCAATCTTTACTATCTTGATGAGTATCATCAATACTGATATAAGTGTTTCCACCTCCAGTGATGATTGGCGTTTTTCCCTTTGTATTAACGGTAATCGACAATTCTGCAGGAGCAACAGTTTGTGTTGTATCTATTAGAGATACTATCAATTTATTATGAGTTGTTTGCAAAGGTAAGGCAGGATCTACAGGATCTTCATTAACCTTTAATTCCAAATTATTCGCTGCAAAATCAGCATAGGCTACTTCTTTTGTCAATCCATTAGTATCTGTTAATTTTACGTTTACACCTTCGGGTTGGAAAGTATCTCCCTCTGTATAAGTTGGAGTACCAGTTGGCGCTACAATTTCAATACTTTGAATACTTGCCGGATCAAATACTTTATCACTATAAGCCGGCTCAACCTCTAGATTGTAATAAGGAATTGCATCAGGATCGCTGGTATCATGAATCCTATTTAATGGTGTTGCTTCAGAATTGACAACTACTAGTTCTCCTAGCTCTGCTGATGTGTAGGTCTTTGCAGGTTCTACAGCTTTAATCTTCCAGCCATCGAATTTCTGTCCTACTGGTGCTTCTTGCTTAGCCTTTGCTTCCAGGGCAGTAAAATTAATTGCTCTATCTAAATCAGAAAATGTATTTACTGCTGTATTGTATTTTCCATTATAAATATAGGGATTTTCACATCCAGTGTCTTCACATGCTAAATGGAAATTAACAAATAAGTCTAGAACATCAACAGTTGTCGTCGTCTTAATATTATCGCTTTTCACTATATTAACAGTTGTTGGGTCATTTTCATCAAAAGCAGTGGTAATTCCATTTGCTTCCAACTGGTCAGATATAACTTCTTTTGTGATTCCATTGCCATCTGTTAATGTAACTACCATACCAGTTGGATCAAAATCTTGACCATCTATATACTCTGTCTTTGTGGGAGCAGTAGTAATATCGATGGCTGTCACATTATTTTCATCAAAAGCTTTCTTTTTATAAGTTACAGCAACGTCTGTGTCTTCATTGATGGTAAAGGTGTAAACATTATCTACAATGTCTGCTTTTTTATCGACTCCACCTACAGTAAAGGTATCTACTTCCATATCCGTTGCAGGAGCTAAGGTTACGGTAACTTCTGTTCCCTTATCAACTGAACCTGCCACTGGATTTATAGTAATATTATCTCCGGTTACACTTAATGCTACTTTTTCAACAACCGGTGGAGCTGTTGCTTCTTTTACAAAAACCAAATCTCCGTTTTCAATTTTTACTCGATCAGCTACCACAGCTTTAATGATAGGTTTCATGATTTTTGCATTTTTAATCATTTCATCATAGCCCGGTGCATCGGTATTCATCGTAAATACAAATTCATCATTCGTCTTTGATACTGTATAGAAATCTTGATTTAATTTTTGTTTCTCATACTTAGGAGTTGCTCCTGTTACGGTATCAATGCCATCTTTTGCTGCATATTGATCTTTCGTTACATAGTTAATATAAACATCATAGGCATCGTCCGGTAAATTAATTGCTTTAGATTTTACTACAATTTTATCATCTGTTAATTCTGTATATTTCTTACTACCATCTTGATTAGAAATAGTTCTTGTTCCTTGAACTTCCCAATCGACAACAACACCATGGGAAATAGCTTCTGCTAAACCATTGATAAGTTTATCTTTCTTAGGATGTTTTTCAGGTTTAAGTTCCTTTAATTCTGCTACTTCTTCGGGAGTAAGATTTGCTTTTCCAATTAATTCCTTGGCTCTTGCAATCTTATCTTTTATATTTTTTATTCCTTCTGCTTTTCCAGGAATACCATGAGTTGGACTACCTACTTCAGATGCCAATTTCTCAATTTTTTCCATATCAATGGAATCAATAAAGTTTTGAACTTCATCTTTCAATGCTTTATTGGGATCTTCAGCCGGAATTATATTATTTCCTGTGCCTGTTCCAGGCTTGTTATTTCCACCCGGTTTA
>JAUNVD010000040.1 GCA_030537855.1 Tissierellia bacterium
ATTGACAAAAATCCTGAAAATCAAGGATGGATTCGAATTTTGGATATTCTAAAGAATTAATCTAAAAATAAGAATAAAGTACCACGGAAGACCATATGGTTTTTCCGTGGTATTTTTATTGTAATTTAAAAAACGTGGAAACCAAGTAATTAAAAAAGAAATCTTATACTCGAATCTATCTGAATTGGTACGAAAAAATTACCAACTCCCTTGATTATCCTTATACCAATGGGTATGTGAACGGGATTCATAATCGAATCAAGACCATGAAAAAACTAGACTAAGGATGGTAAATTTTGCAGGTTTTCGAAAAAAATACTCTTCGTATTCAGCCAAGGCATAGAAAGAAAAAAGGTTTTAGGACTTATTTTCTATCCCTAAAATCCTCGAAATCTCTTTGTTTTTATATTGCTTTCTATTATGTGAAAAATTACTCCCAGTAAGGATATTAATAGATATTAATGACTTTCTCCCATAAGGGACTGATAAAGAACTTTTTCTTATGGATATCTAGTATCATCCTTCTAATAAAAGTTCTAAGGCTTCTCGGTTTAGTATGGTTATCTTACGTCCCTTTCTTCGAAGGAGGTTTTTTTGTTCCATTTCTGTTAGATTTCTCGCTAAGGTAGGGCGGCTCACAGAAAGGTACTGTGCCCATTGGGTGTAGGTAAAGGGTAGGGTGATTACTTTAGATCCTTCTTTTGGGGTGACGTAAAGAAGGTAGTAGGCAACTTTTTCTTGGATTCCCCGGTAACTTAATAGTTCAGATTTAAATTCCAAGTCTAATATCTTATCGGAAAGGACAGAAATATAGTTTAATAGAAGGGTCTTGTCTTTTTCTAAAAGTCTAAGGTAATTTAAGATATTGATTCGAAGAACTACAGATGGTTCTGCAGCTAATATGCTACAGGACCATTTCTTTTGTCTTAAGGATAGGGCACTTTCTCCATACATTTCTCCTTGGGATTTATGGCTAATGGTTAAGGTCTTTCCTGTTGCTAAGTATCGTTTTGCCAAGAGACAGCCTTTAACGATTAAGAGTATATCATTTGCCGGTTCTCCCATTAGAAAGATCAATTGATTCTTTTTATAATGTTCTATGGAAAAGGCATATCCTTGTAATAATTCTTCTATTTCTTCTTCTGTTTTCCCGTGGAAAAAAGGTGTGTTTTTTAGAATATTAATATATTTTTTCATTTTATTAAGTCTTTCTCTTTTTTGTATCTCTGGATACAGTTTTTTCTTACCAATATGATTATACTTTATTTGCTAAGAAAAATTTATACAATACCATAATAAAAATTAATAATAGGAGGGTTGCAATGAAGGCTTGGAGAAATTTTGTTCCTGGATTATGGGACAAGGAAATTAATGTAAGGGATTTTATTCAAAAAAATTATACTCCTTATGAAGGGGATGATTCTTTTTTAGAAGGACCTACAGATAATACGGTGACTTTATGGGGCGAAGTATTAGAGCTTATGAAGGAAGAGAGAGAAAATGGTGTTCGTGACGTGGATACTAAGGTTATCTCCACCATTACTTCCCATGGTCCTGGATATATTGATGAAGAACTGGAAAAAATTGTTGGGCTTCAAACGGAAGCTCCATTAAAACGTTCTATTATGCCTTTTGGTGGTTTACGAGTGGTTGAAAATTCTTTAGAGTCCTATGGGTATTCTTTAGACCCGGAAACAAAGAATATTTTTAATTATCGAAAAACTCATAATGATGGTGTTTTTGATGTATATACTGATGAAATTCGAGCAGCAAGGACTGCAGGTATTATTACCGGCCTTCCAGATGCTTATGGTCGTGGTCGTATCATAGGTGATTATCGTCGTGTTGCTCTTTATGGTGTTGATGATTTAATAAAGGATAAAAAAGAGGTTCTTCTACAATTAGATCTAGATGAAATGGATGAAAGGACTATTCGTGATCGGGAAGAAGTGCAAGAGCAAATCAGAGCACTAAAGGATTTAAAGGAGATGGCAAATTCCTACGGCTTTGATATTTCTAAGCCAGCTAAAAACGCTAAGGAAGCTATTCAATGGACTTACTTTGCATATCTTGGCGCAGTTAAGGAACAAAACGGAGCAGCTATGAGCCTTGGTCGTGTGTCCACATTTTTAGATATTTATATTGAAAGAGATTTACAGGAAGGACTTATTACGGAAAAGGAAGCTCAAGAAATGGTGGATCATTTTATTATGAAGCTTCGTATGGTTCGCTTCTTAAGAACTCCAGAGTATAATGATTTATTTAGTGGAGATCCTACTTGGGTAACAGAATGTATTGGTGGGATGGGGATTGACGGAAGAACTTTAGTTACAAAGAACTCTTTTAGATTCCTTCACACTTTACACAATATTGGACCTGCACCGGAACCAAATTTAACAGTTCTTTGGTCCAATCGTCTACCAGAAGGGTTTAAGAATTTCTGTGCAGCTTCTTCTATTGGGACTTCTTCCATTCAATATGAAAATGATGATTTAATGCGAGTTGATTTTGGAGATGACTATGGAATTGCTTGTTGTGTTTCTGTTATGAAAATTGGAAAACAAATGCAATTTTTCGGGGCAAGGGCAAATTTAGCAAAATGTTTATTATATGCTATTAATGGTGGTGTAGATGAGGTTACAAAGGAACAAGTTGCACCTAGGTTTGCTCCTATTACTTCCGAGTATTTAGACTACGATGAGGTAAGAAAAGCGATGGTTCCTATGATGGAATGGTTAGCTAAAACCTATATCAAGGCTTTAAATATTATTCATTATATGCATGATAAGTATTGTTATGAAAAGTTACAAATGGCTTTACATGATAAGGATGTTGTTCGTACCATGGCAACAGGAATTGCTGGTCTTTCTGTGGTAACAGATTCCCTTAGTGCTATTAAGTATGGTAAAGTTAAGGTTCTTCGTGATGAAGATGGGATTGCTGTTGATTATGTTACAGAAGGGGATTATCCTGCTTATGGTAATAATGATGACCGTGCAGATGAAATTGCTGTGGATTTAGTGAAGTCCTTTATGACCATGTTACGGAAGCATAAAACCTATCGTAATTCTGTTCATACTCAATCGATTTTAACGATTACTTCCAATGTAGTTTATGGTAAGAAAACAGGGTCTACTCCTGATGGAAGAAAGGAAGGAGTTGCTTTTGCTCCAGGAGCTAATCCTATGCATGGAAGAGACCATTGTGGTGCGGTTGCTTCTATGAGTTCAGTTGCTAAGATTCCTTACAATGATTCGGAAGATGGAATTTCTTATACTTTTTCCATGGTACCAGGAGCTTTAGGACGTACTGATGAGAATAAGGTAAGTAACTTATCTGGTTTATTAGATGGTTATTTTTCAGAAAATGGTCATCATATTAATGTGAATATTCTTGATCGAGATCGACTGATGGATGCCATGGAGCATCCAGAAAAGTACCCACAATTAACAATCCGTGTTAGTGGGTATGCAGTAAACTTTATTAAGTTAACGAGAGAACAACAGTTAGAAGTTATTGATCGTACATTCCACGAACAGGTATAATTCAAAAGGGGGTTACTATGATCGGAAGATATCATTCCTTGGAAAGTTGTGGAACGGTGGATGGACCAGGGGTAAGATTTTTAGTTTTCTTACAAGGTTGTCCCTTACGTTGTCAATATTGTCATAATGCAGATACTTGGGATCCTAATGGTGGAAAAGAAATTTCTGTAGATGATTTAATGAAAGAAATTAGAAAATATAAAAATTTTATGAAGTTTTCCGGTGGAGGAGTGACCATTAGTGGTGGAGAACCTATGTTACAAAAGGATTTTGTTACAGAAGTTTTTCGTCAATGTAAAGTGGAAGGGATTCACACAGCCTTGGACACTTCCGGATTTTTGTATCGTGAAGGGGAATGTGATGAGTTATTATCTTTAACAGATATGGTTCTTTTAGATATGAAATCTTATGATAATAGACTTCACAAAAAGGTAACTGGGGTTTCCAATTGTCATACCCTTGCTTTTGCTAAACATTTAGAGGAGTTAGGGATTCCTGTTTGGGCAAGATTTGTCCTTGTTCCTGGTCTTACAGATTCTCCAGAAAATTTAGATGCCCTTGGGGAGTTTATAGGAAAGCATAAAAATATTGAAAGATTAGAACTTTTACCTTTCCATAAAATGGGAGAATATAAATGGCGAGAGCTTGGTCTTTCTTATAAATTAGATAATACGCGGGAACCTAAGGCAGAGGAAGTGTTACAAGCAAAGACTATTTTTGAAGAATACGGTATTTATGTAGCATAATAGAAAGGCATTGCTTCGGCGATGCCTTTTCTGTACCCAAAATATATATCCATACTGACACTTTTATATGGTTCAGATTCAAGGTATGATAGATGAAGAAATAGAGGTGAAAATATGGAAAGGAATCATTTAAGAAGGGTAATTTTTGTGGGATTAATGGCTGCTCTAGTTTGTGTAAGTACATATATACGAATTGTTATACCAACCCCTTTAGGGCCAACGATGCTACATTTAGGTAATATTATGTGTATTTTATCTGGTTTAATTTTAGGTCCTGGTTTAGGATTTCTAGCTGCAGGTATTGGTTCGGCAATTTTTGATTTATTGGATCCGAATTTTGCTGCAGGGTTTTGGATTACTTTTATTTTAAAAGGTTTCTATGGATTTATTGTTGGTTGGATTGCCCACTCTCATAGTGCTTTTGGAAGGAATAAAAAAAAGAACACAGCAGCAGCGATTATTGGTGCTATTTCTTACACGATTCTTTATACGATTAAAAATTTTATCACTTTACATTTAGTATTAGGTAACCCTATCAAGGCGGTTATTCCTGTTTTATTTGCAAAAGCTTCAGTATCTTTAGGGAATGCTATTATTGCGGTGATTTGTGCTTTGTTTATCCATGAGGCCTTGGGAAAAAGAATAGCTATTGAAAAAATGTAGTAGGTTTACAATAAAGGGGTAAAAATCTTTATAAAGATTGGATGTTTGACACAAGGAAACAAGTGGTACTTGTTTATGAGATTTTCACCCCTTGTGGATAATGAACTTGATTCTTCTATTATTGTTATACCACAAAAGAATAGAAATAGAAAAAACTTTACAATTTTGTCATATGACAATGTTGTAAAGTTTTTTATTGATGAATAAATTTGTCAATTCCATTGGCCATTCCTTCTACTAATTCCCATTGGTACTGGTCCGTTGCCATTTTTTGATCTTCTTCAGGATTACTCATACAACCTATTTCCACAATACTAACAGGAACCTTTGACCAATTACTTCCACTCATCGTATCCGTTTCCCAAAGTCTACGTTCAGGGGCATTGGTTCTTGTGGTCATTTCCTTTAGTAAGTATTGGGATAAGCGATAGCTTTCTTCATATCTTGGGTGGTTTTTTCCTGGAGAAATAGTCATAATCCCGTGAACTCCTGGTGGGGCTCCATCTGCATGGATTCGTAAAAAGGCAAGGGCTTCATATTCGTTTGCCATTTGTGCTCTTTCTATATTGGAAATATTTACATCATTGGAAATTCGCAAGAGCAAAACTCGATATCCACGGTTTAAAAGTTCCTCTTTTAATTTCATAGACACTTGGAGGTTCAATTCATATTCAGGTATTTTTGTAACTACTCCAGCTGTACCAGAGGACACTTTAGGTTTCATTTCTTTGGTCCAAGGAGCAACCGGTTCTAATTCGGTATTTCCATGTCTTTGATGTCCAGGGTCAATGGCAATAATCGGACCGTCTTTCCCATATAACATTCCAACCCCCACAGGCTCTTCATATTTTTTTTCTTCCTCTTTTTCCCATTCTTCTTTTGTTTTGGTATACGTTATGTCTATTTTCTCACATAGAAAATTTACAAAGTCATGAATTTTCAAGTAGCTTTTATCTAAAGTATTTTGAGCTAAGACTGGACTGGGAATAAGAAGAACTAAGATTAATATTAATATTTTTTTCATCGTATCCCTCTTTTAGAAATATCTTCTAGAATCTCTAGTACTTGGAACAATTCTTCTTTTGTATTATGGACGGAAAAGCTAAATCGTAAGGTTCCTTTGTCCATTGTATTTAAATATTTATGGGTCATAGGGGCACAATGACTTCCACTTCGAATGGCGATTTCATAAGTATGCCAAAGATAATCACCAATAACACTTGAAGGATAATCTTTGATATTACAAGAAATAACTGGCGCACCAAATTTTTTTTGTCCATAAATTGTAACTCCAGGTATTTTTTCCAGTTCTTGGATAAATATCCTTCGTAATTCTTGTAAATGATAAAAGATATTTTCTTCCTTTTTCCATGCCTTTAAGGCTCCATATAGTCCAAATAAGCTATGGAAGGGAAGGGTTCCTGGTTCGAAAAGTCCTGGTAGTTCTAGAGGTTGTGATTTTTGGAAAGATTGATATCCTGTTCCTCCAGAAAATACTGGGGAAAAGTCATATTCCCCTTTGATAATCATCCCACCTGTACCTGTTGGTCCATGGAGACCTTTATGTCCTGTAAAACAATAAATCACTTGATCCATGTTTTCAAGTTCTTGTGGTATTGTACCTAGGGCTTGGGCTCCATCTACAATAAAGATGAGATTATGCTCTTTTGCAAAATCGTGGAAAGCAAGTAAGTCGATTGGATCTCCTGTTACATTAGATGCTGCAGTAACTACTAAATATTTAGTGTTTTTTTGTAGTATATTTTCGTCTAAAAAAGGTCCTGGCTTCATTGGTAAAAAAGAGATTTCCACCCCTTTTTCTTCAAGAGCATAGAGAGGACGTAGGACAGAGTTATGTTCTAGTACAGTGGTAAGGACATGGTCTCCTGGTTGAATTAAGGAAGGTAGAACTAGATTCAAAGACCAAGTGATCCCAGGGTTTAAGATGATTTTTTGAGAGGATTCTCCCCCAAAGGTTTTTTGTATTTCTGTACGAAGTGTAAGAATTTTTCGTAATGTTTTTAAAGAAGGTCCATTCATTCCTCGTCCTGGGTTTCCATAGTTTCCTGAAAGAGCATCTAGTATTTCTTCTTCTACTTCTTTTGGTTTCCAAAGACTTGTGGCTCCATTGTCTAGATAAATCAATTCTCTCCTCCATATTTTTTATATTCTTGCATTCCAATTTTTTCGTAGACATTAGAATAGGGTATCTTTTCTTTTTTTAAAATCTTTAAAATTTCTTCCACACTAGAATCTTCAACAAGTAGAGAAAGGCCACAACCTGCAGAAATAGTTGGAGGTAGTGATACTAATCGAGTGTTTCCCTGATTTTCTACTAAGACATCTGCAGCCATAGCATGATGGGTGGTGGAAAATGTAACTAGATAAATCAAGGCTTCACCACATGATGAGAGTTCATAAGTTCAAGGATTCGATACATATTTGTCCCTTCTCCTACTGCTAGATCATCTTTCTTATGATAATAATCTAAACATAATCCACAAGAAAGAATTTCCACACCTTTTTTTTCTAAGGTTTGAAAATCCTGTATTGTTTTTTTATTTTCTGTGGTTAAAAAGATACCTCGATTATAGCAAATAATTTTTTCTGGTAAATGATCTTGTTCTGTAAGGGCGTAGGTAAAGCCTTCTAAAAGAGTTTTTGAAAATCCTGGGTCTCCGTCCCCCATAATATCAGAATCAAAGACTACAATATATTTAGAAGTCTCGATTTTCCCTTCTTTCTTTGTCATCTCCTGTATTTTTTTCAAATGAACTTCATATTTTCCTTCTTCCTTTTTTAGGATTCTAGGTTTATATCCTAGTTGATGAGCCATTTTACTAAGATTTTCTGTAGCCAATTCATTATCTACAAGGACAAGAATTTCTTCTTCTGGATAAAGTCTTATTTCTTGTTTTGTTATAATCACAGGTTGGGGACAAGCAAGCCCCATTGCATCAATGGTTTTCATTTTTTGTTCCTCCTCGTACAAGTATGGGCAAGCCTAAACTTGGTCCAATTTTTCCTATGATATAAGCCTGATGCCCTTTTTCTTTTACTTCTTTTATAAATTGTTTTCCGTTTTCAGGAGAAATGGCAATTAATAATCCACCTGAGGTTTGAGGGTCATAAAGAACTTCTTCAAAGGCATAATCTTCTCCTTTAAACTCCACTTTTCCTTGTAATGATTTTCGGTTTCTATGACCTCCAGCAGTAAAGACAAATTCTCTAGCTGCTTCTTGTGCTCCTGGTAATATTGGAATTTGATCTCCATAGAGAATAGCAGTAAAAGTATCACGTACCATTTCTGAGGTATGACCTAGTAGCCCAAATCCTGTTACATCTGTAACTCCATGGGGATGATATTTTTTTAAGATTTTTGCCACTGGTCCATTACTTTCTAGCATAGTCTTAACAGCAAGCTGGAAATCTTCTTCTTTTACTTCATCTACCCCATATCCTGTCATTAAAAGGGAAATGCCTAAAGGCTTGGTTAGAATAAGAAGATCCCCTTCTTTTGCGGTGTTATTTTGCCACAACTCTTTTAAATTTACTTTTCCAGTAACGGAAAGACCATATTTAATTTTCGGGTCATGGATGGAATGACCTCCACAAAGGGTGGCTCCTGCTTCTTGTACAACTTCAGCTCCCCCTTGAAGAATAAGCTTTAAAATTTCCGGGTCCTCTTCTTCTGGGAAACAAACCATATTCATCGCAGAAACCGGCTCTCCTCCCATAGCATATATATCACTGAGGGCATTGGTTGCTGCTACTTTTCCAAAAATATAGGGATCGGCAACCATTGGTGGGAAAAAATCCATGGTAACAATCATTCCCTCATCTTCTGTAACTTTTATAACTGCACCATCATCTTTATAATCAAAGCCAATAAGCAAATCATCTCTAGGATGGACAGGTAAAGTACTTAATATTTCATCTAAATCTCCGGCGCTGATCTTTGCATTACAACCTCCGCAAACATCTAACTCCTTCTTCAATATTTTCACTCCTATCTGTAAAGGTACCTAATAATATTTTAGCGGATTCTTTCGAATCTATATTTTCCAAATGAAAGGAATATTCTTTGGTTAATCGATATTTTGGGTCATAGTATCCTTCTATTAGTTGAGAAATCACAAGTTTTGTTTCTCCTTTTTCTAAAAGTTTTTTAAATCGATAAATATTTTCTTGGGAAATATATTTCTCCATCGAATCTAGAGCTTGGTATAATTCTTCTTTCTTATAGTTTTTTCCATATTCATTGTAAATTCGCTCCACTCTTCTAGGAAAAGTGTCAGAAACACGAACATGAATTCCATTGGCTAAGGATTGACTTAAGATTCTAGGTAAGATAATATGACCTATTCTTGTAGATTCTCCCTCTGTAAAAACAAGGGTATCCCCATCTTTTAACTGATGATAAATACTAGATTCAAACTGTTTTTGGCTTGGCTGAAGACCTAAGCCCAGTCCTCCTAAAAGAGAGCCTCTATGGTTTGCAAGTCCTTCTAAATCTAAAATCGTTCCACCGAGATTTTTCAACTCTTTTAAAATTTCAGTTTTTCCACAACCAGTTAATCCATCAAGGACAACAAAGGTTTTTTGTTCGATTAAGGGGACAAGAGCATGTCGAATGTATTTTCGATAGCCCTTGTATCCTCCTAGTAATTGTTCTGCAGGGATATCTAAACTTTGTAATAAACCTACTAGTACAGAACTTCGATACCCTCCTCTTGCACAGTAAAAAATTAAATGGTCGTACTTTCTACTAAGTTTACAAAGTTCTGAAAAATATCCTGGTAATTTTTTTGATATATGGGTAACTCCCACTGTTTTAGACTGGTCGATATAACCTTGCTTATATAGTGTTCCTACCCTTTTTCTAGTAGAATCGTCTAACACAGGGAAGTTGATAGCTCCTGGAATATGTTCTTTTTTATACTCAGATTCACTTCTTACATCTATAAAGAGGATATTTTGAGAAGGGTACTCTTCAATCTCTTTATAGGATTTTATATTATACATAATTTTCATCCATAGACTTTTTTACCTCCAAGGTAGGTGGCTTCCACCTTTAAGTCTTTTAATTCTTCTGGATCCATATGTAACAAATCCTTTGGTAAGACCATAAAGTCTGCCCATTGACCTGGGCTTAAGGAACCTCGTGTATCTTCTTCAAATTGAGCATATGCAGATTCTACAGTATAGGCTTTTAAAGCTTCTTTCATCGAAACTTTTTGATCTGGAATCCAGCCACCTTCTGGTTTTCCCTCTAATGTTTTTCTTGTCACTGCTTCATAAATATTATGAAATGGTTGGAAGGATTCTACAGGAGCATCTGTTCCAAAGGAAGTATGGATTCCTAAGTCCATCATAGTTTTCCAAGCATACGAGGTACTTTCTAATGTATCTCCTACACGAGAGTTTACAATTTGGTGATCATAATCTAAAAAGATAGGTTGAACCATTGCTAAAATATTATTTTCAGCCATACTTTCTAAAATATCATGATCTGTTATTTGACAATGGACAATAGAATTTCTAGCATTTTGATTTTCTTCTCCATATACTTTTTGAAAACCTTCCATAGCAACTTCCATTGCACGGTCTCCAATACAATGAATGGCTGCATTCATCTTATGATCTCTTGCTAAGGTTAACCATTCTTGTAAGGTTTTTGGTTCCATTGTTAAAATTCCAGTATTGCCAGGATCGTCATGGTAGGGTTTTCGCAAAGCTGCTGTCCTTGCTCCTAGTGCTCCGTCTAAAAGTAGTTTTAATGGACCAATTTTAAAATAATCAGACCCTACTCCTGTAGTGTAACCTGCTTTTAAAAATCCTTTATATCGGTCGATACTAGGGAAGAGACATTGTTCATAGACCCGTAAAGTTAATTTCCCTTCTTTTTCTAAATCTTGATAGGCTTTGATAATAAGTGCCCAGTCACTTCCAGGTAAATTTCCAAAGTCGTCAGTGTGGGAACCTGTAATTCCAAAGGCATTCATTTCAGCCATGGTATCGGTTATCATTTTCTTAACTTCTTCTAAAGTAGGTGGTGGGATAATTTCATAAAGCCTTTCTAAAGCAGCTTCTCGAAAGATTCCTGTAGGGATTCCTTGTTCATCTACATCAATTTCTCCACCTTCAATATAGGGAGCCGAAGAATCCATATTTAGAATTTCCAATACCTTAGAATTACAAACAGCAATATGGCCACAAACCCTTGTTAAAACAATTGGATTGGTTTTTGAAATCTTGTCTAAATCATATCTTGTGGGAAAGTCCTTACTTCCTTGAAAGAAGTCATTGTTCCAGCCTCGACCTCGTATCCAATCATAGGGTCCTAAGTTTTTTTCTTTTATATATGTATGAATTACTTTGGAAAAATCGTCCATGGATTTTACATCAAATAATTTAGCAGTATAATTTGTATAGCCACAATTCACTAAATGCATATGGGAATCAACAAATCCAGGATAGATATAGGAGCCTTTTAAATCTATTTTCTCAAAACCTTCTGTGGATAAATCATTTCCAAAGTCGACTACTTTTCCATCTTCCACTATTAAAGTGTTCCCTCTTTTCTCCCAAGAACAAATGGTACCATTAACAAATGCTTTTTTCATAATAAACCTCCTCACATTTATGTTCCTGTTCTTGTTTTCTTATCTTCTATTATAGAGGAAGGAGGGAAAATTGTCTTTACTTGTAAAAAACTTTTCTTTCTTCAGGGAAAGAGGTATAATATTTAGCTAAGCTTTTAGTATTTTAAAAGGGGGAGAAAAATGGACCAACATAGAACGATTTTACAAGCTATGAAATTTATACATACTGTTCCAGAGGATACCTTTAGTTATGAAAAACTAAAATCCTTATTTGAGTTATATCAAGACTCTATTTCCCCTATATTAACAGAAAAGAGATTTCCTATGGATCAATGGATTGAACATCCACCTTTTTTATTAGAGGGAAAGGATGTGGAAGAACTTTTGGTTCACGGGGAGGAAATTGTGTTTTTTGGAGCCACCCTTGGTATGACATGGGAAAGAAAACTTATGGAACTTAGTATTTCTGATCCTAAGGAAGGATTTTTTCTAGACGGTTTATTATCTGCTATTGTTGAAGAGAGATTAAATATGTTTCAAGAAGAACTTTCTAAGGAAGTTAGGCCAAAGTACGTTACAGATCGTTTTAGCCCTGGCTATGGAGATCTTCCTTTTTCTCAACAGAGAAAATGGGGAGAACTTTTAGATATACGAAAAACCTTAGGGGTTCAATTTACCGATAGAGATTTAATGATTCCAAGAAAAACAGTTCTTGCCCTATGTGTGATTACAAAGGAAAAACCATTGTATCGCCATAGAGGTTGTGATTCCTGTTTATTATATAAAGAATGTCCATTACGAATAAAAGGAAGTAGGTGTTCTATTTATGGAGGATAAATTCATATTTTTAGATGGTGCAATGGGAACGACCTTACAACGAAGATCTTTAGCACCAGGTGGAATTCCAGAAATGATGAATATAAATTCTGGTGATGTGATAGAAAAGGTTCATAGAGAATTTATAGAAGCAGGTGCTGAAATTATATATTCTAACACCTTTGGAGCGAATCGAAAAAAATTATCTCGATGGAATCTAAAACCAGAAGAAGTGATTGTCCCTGCCTTAAAAATTGGAAGAAGGGCAGCAGGGGATAAGTTGGTTGCCTTGGATATTGGTCCTATTGGGGAAATGATGGCCCCGATTGGCACCTTAGATTTTGAGGAAGCCTATGACCTGTTTCAAGAACAGGTTTTAGCAGGAAGGGATTTTGCAGACCTTATAGTTATAGAAACGATGGCAGATTTAGGAGAAGTAAAGGCTGCTATTTTAGCAGCAAAGGAACATTCTAATCTTCCTGTTTTTGTGACTATGACTTTTGAAAAGGATGGTCGAACTTTTTCAGGGACAAATGTATCTTCCTTTGGTGCATTAGCAGAGGGACTAGGAGTAGATGCTCTTGGTGTAAATTGTTCTTTAGGACCAAAGGAAATATATCCTATTATCAAAAAATTGTCTGAGACAACGACTACAGATTTAATCGTTAAGGCTAATGCAGGTCTTCCTAATTTCTATGGAGAGTATGAGTTAACTCCAGAAGAGTTTGGGAATGAAATGTATGAAATTTCAAAATTAGGGGTGAAATATTTAGGAGGTTGTTGTGGAACGGATCCTCAGTATATTAGAACATTAAAGGAAAAATGTAAAGGGATGGTTCCAAAGGGGAATCGTCAAAAAATATATGCTGTAGCAAGTCCCACTAGATTTACAAGGCTAGACTCTTTTTGTATTGTAGGAGAGCGTATTAATCCTACAGGGAAAAAGAAGTTGGCACAAAGTTTAAAAGACAATTCTATGGAAGAGGTTCTTTCTATGGCCGTTGCCCAAAAGGAAGAAGGGGCTGAGATTTTAGATATAAATATGGGACTTCCTAATGTGGATGAAAAAGCTTTAATGGAAAGAGCAGTCACAGAACTTACTGGAATTCCTGATCTTCCATTACAACTAGACTCTTCAAAACCTCATGTTCTAGAAGGAGGGCTTCGAAAATATCCTGGGATTCCCATTGTAAATTCTGTTAATGGTACGAAAGAATCCTTGGAAAAGATTTTACCATTAGTAAAAAAATACGGAGCCTTTGTAATCGGACTAACATTAGATGAACATGGAATCCCTAAGGATGTAGAAGGACGGGTGGAGATTGGAAAGAATATTGCCAAAGCTTGTATCGACAATGGGATTCCTAAGGAAAAAATTATTATAGACCCTTTGGCTCTAACCATATCTTCTTCACCTGAAAGTGGAAAAATTGCACTGGAAACTTTACAGGAAATAAAAAAACTTGGATTAAAAACTACTTTAGGGGTTTCGAATATATCCTTTGGTTTACCAGAAAGGGAAAGGGTAACAGCAGCTTTTTTACAACAGGCCTTACTTATGGGATTGGATTTGCCTATTGTAAATCCTGGAGATGAAAGAATTCAAGAAGTGATTGCTACTCATCGTCTTTTACAAGGAATGGATCCTAATGGAGAAAAATATATAAAAAAATATGGAAAACAAAAAAGGGAAGCGCCAAAACCTGTGAAGGATCAAGGTTTCCTAAACCCTTATGATGCAATGACTAAGGGTCAAAAAGAGGATTTGGTTGAATTTGTAAAACTTCGTTTGGAAGACTGTTCTCCGATGGATATTATTGATGAAGATTTGATTCCTGCTCTAGACCATGTTGGGGAGGATTATGAGAAAGGTAATATTTATTTACCACAATTAATTACAGCAGCAGCAACAGCACAAAAGGCCTTTTCTCATCTTCATAAGGTTTTAGGAGGAGAGTTAACAGGAAGGGACAAGGGGAAAATTTTATTGGCCACGGTGGAAGGAGATGTTCACGATATTGGGAAAAATATTGTGAAAGTGATTCTTCAAAACTATGGTTATCGAATTTTTGACCTTGGGAAGGATGTTTCGCCAGAACGAATTTTAGAAACTGCTAGAGAAGAAAATATTTCTTTAGTTGGTTTATCTGCGTTGATGACCACTACTGTAGAAAGTATGGAAAGAACCATTGACCTTTTAAAAGAAAAGTTACCTCAAGTAAAGGTGATGGTAGGAGGAGCGGTGTTAACAAAGGAGATTGCAACGGAAATCGGAGCAGATTATTATGTTGCTGATGCGAAGGAGGATATTTTAGTAGCACAAAAAGTGTATAGGAGGGAAGAATGAAAAGAATCAAGGAACCTTATCTTTTTGATGGAGCGACAGGTACCTATTTACAGGAACTGTCCCCATTAGAAGAAGGGACTTTTGAAGAATATAATATTACCAAACCGGAAATCGTAAAAAAATTACATGAAGATTATGTGGAAGCAGGGGCTATGGGTTTAAAGACCAATACCTTTGGTGCGAACACCATAAGTCTTGGTGATTTTCATCGAGTAAAGGAAGTAATCACTCAAGGAATCTTATTGGCAAAAGAAGTTATTCCTAAGGATCGAGATATCTTTGGCAGTATTGGGCCTATAAAGTTACCTGAGGAAGAAGCACTTCAAGAATACAAAAAAATTATCGAAATATTTTTAGAGGAAGGGATTGACCATTTTCTTTTCGAAACTTTTTCTGAAGGTTCTCTTTTTCCTAAGATTTCTTCCTTCATTAAAGAAAGGGCACCAGAAGCTTATATTATTACAAGTTTTGCAGTTTTTCCATCTGGAGAAACAGCCCTTGGAATTAGTGCTGATGAATTATTGAAGGAGACAGAAAAGGATCCAAATATTGATGGTATCGGATTTAATTGTGTCTCTGGGCCAAGACATTTAACAACTTTAGTAAAAAACTTAAATCTTGGGGAAAAGCCAATTTCCCTAATGCCTAATGCAGGTTATCCCACGATTCATGGTGGGAGGACATTTTTTGGAGATCATCCTGAGTATTTTGCTCAAGAACTTGTTCAAGAAAGTCCTAATAAGGTGAAAATTTTTGGAGGTTGTTGTGGAACGAAACCTCTTTATATCAAAGCTTTAAGAAAAGCTTTGGAAAAAAGGGCTCCTCATACCTTTGAAAAGAAGGATGTGGAAGTTAAATTAGGTGTAGAAAGGATTGCCAATCCTTTTTATAAGAAGTTAAAAGATGGTGGGTTTCCTATTGTTGTTGAATACGATCCACCAGCTGATTTAGATATTGATAAATACATGAAGAATGTAAAATATTTAAAAGAACTTGGTGTAGATGCTATTACTTTAGCTGATTGTCCTGTGGCTCGTGCTAGGATTGATGCAGGGCTTATGGGAGTGAAAATTAAAAGAGATGAAGATATGGTTCCTATTGTTCATATGACCTGTCGTGATCGTAATTTAAATGCTACAAAAGCTTTACTTATGGGACTTGCTATGGAAGGGATCCAAAATCTTCTACTTGTAACTGGAGATCCTATTCCCACTGCAGAAAGAGATGAAATTAAAGCCGTCTTTCAAATGAATTCGGTTCGTCTTGCAAAATATGTATCTAAATTAAATGACGAAGTCTTTCCAAATCCAATGAGTATCGGCGGTGCTTTAAATATAAATGCTAGAAACTTTTCAGCAGAATTAAAAAAGGCTGTAAGAAAGGAAGAGGCAGGTGTTGAAATATTTTACACCCAACCTGTACTTTCCCGTCAAGGATTAGAAAACTTAAAGAAGGCAAGAAAAGAATTGTCTTCCTATATCATGGGAGGGATGATTCCTGTTGTAAGTGCTAGAAATGCAAGGTTTATGCAATCGGAAATTTCAGGAATTACCATGGATGAGGAAGTTTTAGAATCTTTTACCGATGATATGAGTCGAGAAGAAGCAGCAGATCTTGGTGTTTCATGGGCTTTAAAATATATGAAAGAAAGTAAAAATTTTGTCGATGGATTTTATTTAATTACCCCTTTTCATCGGGTAGAAGTGATAGGTGCTATTCTGTCTCAAATGGATTTTTAACTAAAAAAAGCAACCGAGATGGTTGCTTTTTTATTATACTTCCTTTCCTGGATATAATTGATTCCAAGTATCTTCAAAGTATGGTGCATATAATTTAGGATCCTGTGGTTTTGTCATTAATGAAACAACGACGACAAGGACAAGACCAAAAGGAATGGCGAAAAATAATGGTGGCCATGTAACCTTTAAAACAGATTCTAAGATTAAAAAGGAGATTCCTCCACCTAGCATGGAAGCAATAATACCTTCTCTTGTTGCTCTTTTCCAGTACATAGTGGCGAAAACTGGAACCAGTAAACCACCTGCTGCAAAAGAATAACCAATTAATAATAATTGAATTACATCTGGTAAAAGAACTGCGAATAACGTAGCGATGACGCCTATGATTGCAATAAGAATACGGGTAAAGTTTAATTGTTTTTCTTCACTTTTCACACCACGATTTAGAGGTTCTAAAACATCTTTAAACAAACAAGTAACTGCATTTAAGGTACAAGATGCTGCAGTACTCATTGTTGCAGAAATAACTGCTGCGACCAAAACTCCAATAAGCCCTGTTGGTAAAATATTTAAAATTGTATGGGCTAAAATCTGACGTGGCTCAGCATCTGGGAATAATATAAAAGCAGCCATTCCTACAAAAATTACAGGAATTGCAATAAGAATATATAGAACACCAGATAATAGAGCAGCCTTCCAACTAGTATTAATGTCCTTTGCAGAGGCTACAGCAATATATCCTGCTTGGAGTGTAAACCATGCTAAGGTGGTTGGAATTAATATAGTTCCTAAAATATGACTCCAATCCATAGAAAATAGATGAAGATATTCAGTAGGTACGCCAGACTTGATTAAACTCCACCCTCCAGCTGTATTGATTGAAATTGGTAATAATATTAATGAAAATCCAACAATCATAATAGAAACTTGAAGAATATTAATTTGAAAAACAGACTTTAATCCACCAGAAAGTGTATAGAGGACAACTATAATTGTTGTAATTAGCATTCCTGTTTTAAAGTCCCAACCAAGTAGATTATTTAATACTGTACCTGTAGCTAAAATATTTGAAGCCACAAATCCAGTATAGGCGAGAAAATTAATGATTCCTGTAAACACCTGTGTAAATTTCCCAAATCTTTTTCCTAAGTAAGCACCCACCGTAATTGCACCACTTCTTTTCATGGCACGGAAAATTCGAGGAGCAAAAGGAGCTGAAACCCACATAGCTAAAATATTTGAAATAGCAAACCAAGAACCACCGATCCCAGAAGTAAATCCATAAGTGGTATTTCCTACTGTGGCAGGTCCACCAGCCATATTAGCAGTTCTTCCTACTGCAGCAGTAAAGATACCAAAACCATCTCCACCAGCTAAGGCAT
>JAUNVD010000109.1 GCA_030537855.1 Tissierellia bacterium
TTAAAATTTTCTTCCGGATATATTCGTCAAAAAATTGTGGATTCTGTGGAACAATTAGAAATTATCCTTGCCCATATGATTCCTGAAGGAATTCCTTATTTTATGAATTTTATCTTGACGACGATTTTTATCTTTATTATTGATTGGCGATTGGGACTTCTACTTTTTATCCTCATTACTATTGCCATGGTGGCAATGATGGTGATGCAAAATAATGGAAAAAATTTAATGGGTCCCTATTATGAATCGGTAAAGAATATGTCAGGAAATATGACGGAATATATTCGTGGAATTGAAGTGATTAAAATCTTTAACCGTAAAGACCATCAATACGAAAAGTTAAAAAATTCCATTGATCATTATAGATCATTTACTTTAAACTGGTATGGTATTTCCTATGTTCCCATGGCCATTGCCTTTGCAGCAGGTACTACTTTTACTTTAGGGATTATCCCTGTGGGAACATGGATGCTAATGAGGGGAACTTTAGAACTAAGTACTTTTATCTTCGTATGTCTTTTGGCATTTTCTCAAACAACTTCTATTTTTAGAATTATGTCGTTTGTATCATCCTATATGAATCTATCTACAAGATTTGCAGATATTGAAAAAGATTTTCTCGTTAAAGAATTAGAAGTGGGAGAAGAAAAAATTGATGAAGTAGAGGAAATTAAATTTGACGATGTTCGATTTTCCTACAATGAGGATCAAGAGGTTATCAAAGGGGTAAATCTTAAGATTCATAAAGGAGATGAAGTTTCCTTTGTCGGAGAAAGTGGTAGTGGAAAATCCACGTTAATTAAACTCTTAATGCATTATTACGATGTTACTTCTGGCGCCATTACCATTAATGGAAAAAATCTAAAGGATATTTCATTGGAAAGTCTGATGGATAAAATTTCCTATGTATCACAGGATAATTTCCTCTTTGATATTTCTATTAAAGGCAATATACTAGTTGGAAATCCCCATGCAACAGAAGAAGAAATCATAGACGCTTGTAAAAAAGGAATGATCCATGAAGAAATTTTAAAACTTGAAAATGGTTATGACACCATTGTTGGACAGTCGGGTTCTAAACTTTCAGGAGGACAAAAACAGCGAATTTGTATTGCTCGTGCAATGCTTAAAAACGCAGATATATTGATATTAGATGAGGCAACCTCCAATACAGATCCGGAAAATGAGTTTAAGATCAATCGTGCTGTGTAAGAACTTTCCAAAGGAAAGATTTTAATTTCCATCGCTCACAAGCTTTCCACAATCACCCATGCAGATAGAGTCTATCTATTGGACCAAGGGAAAATTATAGAAGAGGGCAGTCATGAAAATCTTTTAAATAATCCAATGTATCGTAATTTATGGAATCGATTTATTGGAACGAAAGAATTTGAATTTAAGGTGGAGGGAGAACAATGAAGGCAATTATAGGCTATATTAAAATGGCACTTTCATTACTTGGAAAATATAAAAAAGATGTGCAAAAAGGGTATATTGCCGCGTTTTTTGAATCCGGATTTACATTTGTTCCCTATATGCTACTTTTTTATATTATTTCCGTAAGTCTAACAAGAGAGATTTTACCAAAGGATGTTTATATTGTAAGTATTGCTATGATTGTATCTGTGGTTCTACGTACTTTTTGTAAGAAAAAGCAAGATGAGCTTCAACAAAATAGAGGTCTCTATGCCCTTACAGAAAAAAGATTGGAAATTACCGATCATCTTTCCAAACTAAATATGGGTTACTATGACGAATCCAATATTGGAAATATTTCTGCAGTGGTCACTGGGGATCTTTCTTTTATGGAAGAGATGGTCTATGTACAATTAGGTTTAGCTGTATCTGCCATTGCATCTTGGATTATCTCCATTATTTATATTTTTGTATTTAATTTTAAACTTGGAATATTATATCTTCTTTGTTCCCTTATCGGACTGTTGGCACTGAAATTAATGAATTCTGCTATGGCCTATGGGGTCTATCGAAGACAAGAGAATTTTGGCATCATTTCCCAATCGGTTTTAGATTTTATTCAAGGACTACCTACCATCAAAGCATTTAATATGATGAAAGAGAAAAATACGGATATTGACTCTGTCATAAAGAAAGTTGAAGATGATGCTGTAGACCATGTAAATGCTACATTGATAAAATTACAATTATATCGTATTTTTAATCATGTTTTAACAGGAATATTTGCCTTTGGAGTTTGTTATTTCTTACAAAAAGGTGAGGTAGAACTTCCTTGGGCTATTGGTTTTATCGTATTTTCCTTTATACTATTTACGCCCATTCAAAT
>JAUNVD010000004.1 GCA_030537855.1 Tissierellia bacterium
AATATATTCCTCATCATCATATAAATGTAGCTTCACTGGATTGTGATTTTATGGTTTTTTCCGGTCACAAAATGTATTCTCCTATGGGTATTGGCGTACTTTGGGGAAGAGAAGAAATCCTAAATCAAATGGAGCCCTTTAATTTAGGAGGGGATATGATTGAATATGTTTATGAAGATTATGCAACATATTTACCTTCACCTCAAAGATTTGAAGGAGGGACCCCAAATGTAGGAGGTGCTGTGGCTTTCGCAGAAGCTATAAGATTTATAGAAAGTATTGGCATCGATGATATTAGAAAATACGAAGAAAAACTTACTAACTACTGTTATGATGAATTATCTCATATGAATGATCTTGAAGTATACACCACCTCTCACCCTAATCGAGGTCCATTGGTGTCTTTTAATTTTAAGAAAATTCATCCCCATGATGTGGCATCTATATTAGATCAATATGGAATTGCTATACGCTCAGGCCATCATTGTGCTCAACCTTTACATCGTTACTTAGGATGTCATTTTTCCTGTCGTGCAAGTTTTGCTTTCTATAATACCATTGAGGAAGTGGAATTTTTTATAGAGCATTTAGATCAGGTTAGGAGGTATATGGGTTTTGGATCTTAAAGATATTTATACAGAACTTATTTTGGAAGAAAGTCGAAATCCTAGAAATCGACGTCATTTAGAAGATCCTTCTATGGTGGAGTTAGGTCATAATCCAAGTTGTGGAGATGAAATAACATTAGAGATTAAACTAGAGGGAGATACATTAACAGATATTTCCTATAATGGTCATGGTTGTGCTATTTCCCAAGCTTCAACTTCTATAATGTGTGATTTAACAAGAAAAAAAACAAAAGAAGAGACTTTGTATCTTTGTCATCTTTTTTTAGGGATGGTTAAGGGAGAAATCGAGACGGAAGAGGAATTGGAAGTTTTAGAAGATGGAATGGTTTTTCAAAATATGAAAAATTTACCTGCAAGAATAAAATGTGCCGTTCTTCCATGGTATACTCTAAAAAATATGTTGGAATCAGGAAACACAAGTGAAAGTTTTCGTCAATAAAAAATGTGTCAGGGATTTCTGACACATTTTTTATTTGGAAAAGAGCTCGAAAGCTTTTTTTCCCATTCTTTGGCCATAGATTATAAAATTTTCCTTTTGTTCTTCTAAATCCTTAGCTAAAGCTGCTGGTCCTAAGTGTATGAAGGGACGACCATTTGCGGCACCTCCTGAATATGGTAACATACCAAAAACAAGTTCATGTCTTATAATTTCCTGTAGGGCAATGGATATCCCACCATGTAAGTAATCTGCGGTGACAAATGCTCCACCAAGTTTATCTTTCAATCCAAAAGTTCTAGCTTCCCTTTGTAAAAAAGTGGTCATTGGAAGGGCAAGACCTGCCACATATACAGGACTACCAAAAATAATACATGTAGAATCCTTAATATTATCTAGATTCAGAGAGTCTATACTCATAGTCTTTACGTCCATTCCCACATTTTTCATACCTTCTTCAATATATTCTCCTACTATCTTTGTATGACCTGTTTGAGAATAATAAATAATGGAACTTAACATAGAACACCTCCTAGTATTATTATCTTAAATTTATAAAAAAGAACAATATTTTTTCTTTTTACCATGAAACTGTAATATTTTTGCAATGTAAGGACTTTTAAGATTTGATATACTAAAGAAAGATGAGGTGATACCATGAAAAGAAAAGATATAATTGTAATCCTAACTTTTCTTTGGATTTTCTTTTATAGTACCTCTTCCATGGCAAAGGATTTTACAGATACACAAGGACATTGGGCAGAACCATATATCTTAAAATTAAAAAATGAAAAAATTTTAAATGGATATGAAGATAATACTTTTCGTCCTAACAACCCTATTAGTCGTGTGGAATTCTATACAATGGTTAATAAATTTGTAGGACTGGAAAAAACTTATACGGTAACCTTTACCGATGTAGATCCTCGAGATTGGTTTTATTATGAAGTAGCTAAGGGGATTAAAGCTGGTTATTTAATTCCAACCACTGGAAAGTTAAATCCAAATGTAGAAATGACAAGGGAAGAAGGATTGGAAATTCTAGAATACTTTTACGATTTCCCTAAGAATAAAAAGAAAGACTATCCTTTTGAGGACTGGAAAGAAGTAAGTTCTTCTAGACATAAGGCTGTAGGCTCTTTTATTGATATTGGTATTCTAAAAGGAGATGGGAAATATTTAAAACCTAAAGATCCTATAACAAGAGGTGAAATCTCAAAAATACTCTATTTATTATTAGAGTCTCAAGGTAGACCAAAAGTAAAAAGTATTGTAGATTCAAATATTATATTTGGCACATAAAAACACGAGTCCTAAAGACTCGTGTTTTTATGATACCATTTGAACATGTCGGATAAGTTCTTCCATTTCCACCTTGATAACCGTAGTATCTGAAAGCATATCACCGATATGCTGTTTTTTTGGAGCGAATGCTGCAATAATATAGAGAATCATTACTTTTTGTAGGATATAACGACTGAAAAATTCCCTTGTGAGTACATCCCACCAAGTCAATTCATGATGACGTAAAGATACAACCTTTAAACCTAAAAGCATCTTTCCTAAGGTTTGCCCTTGGTTTAGTTTTGTCATTAAAACAAAATATAATAGTAAAACAAATATAGAAAGGACTTCATAACCAAAGGATAATGGGGACAGTTTAAGCTTTATTGGGCTTAATAAAATTCCTCGAAGTGCAGATACTACCAATAAATCAAAGATAAATGCAATTAAACGAATCCAAAACCCTGCATATATAAATTCATCCCAGTTCCCATATTCTTCATGAATCCTATCTGCTTTTTCTTTTGGTTGTCCAAATCCAATATCTTTATAAATAGAATCATTTGAGGTAGATGGATGTTCTAAACCTTGTAATTCTTCTTTAACTTCAAGTTCTTGTTCTTCTCTAGGTACTTCATTCATAAAGGTCACCACCAAGTATATACATAGCCCTTGGACTTGAGTTTTCATGATATAAATCTAAGGCATTAACGAGACGACTAACTGGATCTTTTCCAACTTGTAATTTTGACAATAAAATATTGGTGAAAGGATTCATATTAAAGGATTCCATCATAAAGATTTCAGGATCATCTACCCCGATTTCTTTAGAAAGTCCAGCAATTGCTTCTTCGTAGTATCCTAACTCGTCAACTAAACCATTTTCCACAGCTTGTTCCCCATCGTAAATTCTACCATCTGCTAATTGGAGAACCTTTTGACGATCCATCCCCCGTCCTTTTTCAACAACAGTTACAAATCTTTGGTAGGCAGAGTCAATATAATTTTGAAAAATTTCTTTTTCTTCTTCTGTTGCTGGTCTTGATGAAGACCCCATGTCCTTATTCGGTCCCGATTTATAAACTTGAGACTGGATTCCCAGCTTCTCATATAAACCAGTAAGATTCATTCCATCCATAATTACTCCTATAGAACCAGTTGTGGTTTCTGGAGAAGCATAAATTTTATCTGCAGGAGCAGAAATATAATAACCTCCACTAGCAGCTACAGAACCCATAAGAGAATAAATGGGAATATGAAATTCTTCTTGAATTTCAGTAATTGCTTTGTATAATTGAGCAGATTCGTAAACTCCACCACCTGGAGAATCAACATCTAAAAGAATTCCTTTGATCGTTGGGTCATCAGCTACTTGATGTAAAGTATCTAAGACCATTCCATGGTCGTAACTACTACCTCCAATGATAGAAGAATCTCCTTGGGCAATAACCCCATGGATGGGAATCACTAAAATTCTGTTCTTTTTGTCTGTTCCTGATATTACATTTTCCGTTAATTCATGGGGATTAAAAAAATCACTCAATAAATTTTTAGATTTATCTTCACTCATGGATGTAAGAAGATTTTTTTGTATAGATCCAGAAATTCCGGACATAACAAATAAGATTACTGCAATCCCAACAGCGATCCATCTTTTTTGATCTGAATATTTTTTACTTTCTTTCATAGAACCCTCCAAATCTAGTATATTAACAAATCACATTATAACATAGAAAGAGTATGAGAAAATAGTTTCTTACTTATCCTTCTAGAAAAAAGATGAAAAAGAAAGGGGAATCAAGTATAATAAAACTTAGTAAAAGAGAAAGAAAGGGCTTTAAAAAGGGAAAAGGAGAAAATATGCTTACTCCAAATTTACAAGGAAATAGTCAAACACCACTCTATGAACAATTATATATTTATATTAAAGAAGAGATTGAAAAAGGTCATTTAAAAACAGGAGATAAACTTCCATCGAAACGAACATTAGCTGCACATTTAAATATTGCTATTAATACAATAACCACAGCTTATGAACAATTAGTTGATGAAGGTTATATTAAGTCCTATGAACGAAAAGGATATTTTGTTGAAAATCTTGATGGTACATTTATTTCTACAAAAGATCCTGTATTTTCATCTGAACTAGAAGAAGATAACAAAGTATATCGTTTTGACTTTTCCTTTAACAAAGTTGATTATCAAGGATTCCCCTATGTAACTTGGGGGAAATTAGCTAAGAATGTTATGGCAAGGAAAAATAATGATTTGATTAATTATATGGACCCACAAGGAAGTATATTTTTAAGAAGAGAAATTGCAAACTATTTAAGAGATGCAAGGGGTCTTACCATATCTCCCTCTCGAATCATCATATCTTCTGGAACAGAATATTTATTTCAAATTATTTTTGCTCTACTACCAGAAAAAGATATTTTTGGGGTGGAAAATCCTGGATACGAAAGAATCAATGGTATGTTTCAAGGAAGTAATCGGAAATGTGTTCCTATTTCTTTAGACGAATCGGGAATGAAAGTAGATCAGCTAGAAAAATCAAAGGCAAAAGTGGCTTCAGTTACTCCATCTCACCAATTTCCAACAGGTGTTATTATGCCACTTCCAAGAAGGATGGAACTATTAAAATGGGCATCTGAAAAGGAAGGTCGCTATATTATTGAAGATGACTACGATTCAGAATTTAGATATAGTGGAAAACCCATTCCTCCTTTAAAGAACTTTGATATGGACGATGTAGTGATATATATTGGCTCCTTTTCTAAATCTGTATTTCCAGGTCTTCGTATTTCCTACATGGTTTTGCCAGGAAACCTAATGCAGGAATTTTTAAGTAGACTTGCTTTTTTCCAATGTCCTGTTTCAGTTCCAACACAAGAAGTTCTTGCAAAGTTTATTGCTGGAGGATATTTTGAACGCCATTTAAATCGTATGAGAAAAAACTATAAAAGAAAGAGGGAAATATTAGTACAAGCTTGTGAAAAAGAGTTCCCTCAAGGAAAAATCTTAGGAGAAGATGCTGGACTTCATCTTTTATTAGAACTAGAAGAAACTTGGGATGAAGGAGAGATTATAAAAGTCTTGGAAAAAGGTGGTATTCTTGTTCATGGATTACACGAATACTATATTACTGAGGAAAAAAATAAGAAACCAACCTTGGTTTTAGGATTTGGAAATTTAGAGGATATGGAAATTACAAGAGCTGTTGCTGTATTAGCAGACGAAATACAAAAGCAAAGGAAATAGAACGGGAGTGACAATGAAGAAAAGAGTTTTCATTCGACTTGGTCTTCTAGTTTTTGTCTTATTACTAATATACTATGGTTTTCGAAGGATAAAAGCACCGGTAAAGAAGACAACAGAACTAAAAAAACAAATAACATGGGAAACAGACATTGAAAAAGCAAAAATTATCAAAGATCGAATTCTATTTTGGGATGGAGATTATCTAGTAAGTCTAGATACTGATGGTGTTGTAAAAGATAAAGTGGATCATATGAAGGAAAATTTAGTACCCTTTTTTACGGAGCAATATTGTTTTTTATATGATAGTCAGATGAATAAATTATATCAATATGACGGAAAAGCTACTTTGAAAAATACGATGGATATAGAAGGGGAACTATACAATGTTCTAGAACAGGAAGGTAATATTATCTTACATTGTAAAAGGGAAGAAGGAGAGATTCTTTATGCCCTAACGGGAAAAGGAGAACTTGATGGATTTTTTAAAACAGAAGATTTTATTCTTTCCTTTGATGTGAAAAATCCTTTTGATGATTATGTGGTGTCTGAACTTTCTACTTCTGCTGCAGGATATAAATCTAGAGTTTATGTGAAAAAAGGTGACCTTAAAAAATATGACTACCCTTCAGAAGTGATAATGGCAGTTTCTAAGGATAAAGATATCTATGTTCTTACAGAAAAAACCTTATATCGTCTAACAGGTACAGAAACGATAAAAAAAGAAGTTCCTTTAACGACTGCTATATTGGTTCATAAAGATAAGATATATTTGTTACACAGTGGAATATTATCAACCTACAATAAAGATTTGAAAGAAGAAGATAAAAAAGTACTTGCTGCAAATTTAGATCAATTAATGTGGATCAATGGATCCCTTTATGGAAAAGGTAAAGGAGATTTAGGAGGCCAATTGTTAACAGAAAGTGAATTTTATGCAAAGCTTGGCCCACAAATGGAAGAAATGGATATTTCAGGTGATTTTGTGATTTCCAAAAGAGAACATGAGCTATTTATATTTAAATTGGTAAATGAAAAAGAAGAAACTAATGAAGGAGGACAAGAAAATCAATGAGTATATGGAAGGAATATATTTATCGAGAAGGTGGAGGGTTAACTGCCCTTGGTAAAATCGGAAGTATTATCCTTGTCATTCTCTTAATACGAATTTTTGTGGCCATTATAAATAAAATAATTTCAAAAAGTATCTATACCACCCAAATGAGTAAACTTACAGAAAAAAATCGTATTATTACAATTACTGAGTTAGTGAAAAATATTATTACTTATACTGGATTTTTTATTGGGTTTCTTATGATACTGGATATAATGGGGATATCTCCTCAAACGATTTTAGCCACTGCAGGAATAGGTTCTTTGGCGGTTGGAATTGGAGCCCAGTCCCTGATTCGTGATTTGATTAATGGTTTCTTTATTATCTTTGAAGATCAATACTCAGTAGGGGATTTAGTAAAAATTGAAGATTGGGAAGGAAGAGTAGAGGAACTTGGGATTCGAGTTACCAAATTACGAGGATTTGATGGTAAGCTGATAATCATTCCTAACGGAAACATTAAAGTAGTCACCAATTACCAAAGAGGAAGTATGCGAGCGAGAATTGACTATCCCGTCCACCGAGATATTGATCCAGATATGGTATTGACTCTTTTGGAAAAAATAGTTGCTCCTTTTCGAGAAGAAGCAAAAGTGTTACAAGGTCCAGATATTTGGGGGATTACGGAAAATACAGAAAACAGCTATATTGTAACTATTGTAGCTTATGCAGCACAAGGAGATCAATACGGTCTAGAACGAGAATTACGTAAAAAAATTACCCAAGAATTTAAACAAAAAGGTATTACCGGACCAAATAAAATGGTAGAAATGGTAACACCTTAAACTGTATAGACAGAAAGGAGGAGACAATGATTCTCTATTATGAAGTTGGTGATATTGTAACATTGAAAAAAGGCCATCCTTGTGGAGAAAATCAATGGGAAATATTGCGAACAGGGGTAGATATTAAATTAAGATGTGAAGGATGCCAACGAACCATTTGGCTCCCTAGGCCAGAATTTGAAAAAAGAGTTCGAAAAATTATGGAAAATGGAAAATTTATAAGTATTGTTCATCATAAGAAAAAAGAAGATTAGAAAAAGGTGGTGTTGCAACATGAATATTATCATTTAGCAATACCACTTTTTTTATTGGCAACTTTAAAATATGTAACCAATCAACAATTGTATAAAAACGTCAAGGAATCAAGATTGTTTCTCTATTTACAATCTAATAAGGTAGCTCTTACTTAGACAAAATAGTATATTATGGATCAATAAGGACTTCAAATTACCTTGGAGAAATAATAATCCTTATCTTTATAGATTTACTTTTAACAAAAAATGAAAGTATCATATTACAAAGAAACATGAATTGAAAGAAAAGAATAGCTATAACTTCCACTAAACTAGGATAGGAACCACATATTCAACAATACAGTTAAATAATATAAATGGTACAGAAAAAATTTCTAGATTTTTAAGTGTATAATCTAGAAAAAACATTTTAGAATAACATTTAAATATATAAAGAAAGCATATGAAAATAAAAAACTTTATGAAGAGATATAAAAATGAAAGAATATAATGATTCGAATCAAATTATATATCAAGTTCTCTTTAAGTGATGGAAAGGATTTCCTAAAGGTATTTTTATCATGCAATTATTTATCACGATATCATCAAAATAAGGAAACTGAAACTATTTTTAAAGTTTTTGAAAAAACCTGAAGAAATACAAATTTTCTTTTGTAATTATTTTAAAATAGGTTATAATAGTATTGAGCATTGATAAAGGACTCACAATCTTTTTTCGTTGTGAGGGTTCTTTGAAAACATTTTTTTAACCTTGAGCAAGTTAAAAAAAGTTCAAAAACCAATACGAAATTTTTACCACAGATTTCGTAGTTTGTTCGACATCAAAGCGTTGAAAGTTTATTTAGGAGGAGAGTATGAAAGCTTTAAAAAACATCTTCAAACTCACACCGGTAGTATTATTAGCCTTCCTTTTGATTAAATTCGAAATGGATATGCTTATTGCCGGACCATTGGCAGCATTTTATGCAGCCTTTGTAGCATATTTGACTGTAGGTTTAAAACCTACAGAAGCCATTGATGTAGCTGTGGATAATGTAAAAGAAATTCAGTTAGTATTCTTTATTTTAATGATGGCAGCAGCTATGGCCAATGTGTTTATGGAAACAGGGGTAGGTGCAGCAATTGTAAACCTAGCCTTAAATGCAGGTATGACAGCAAGAACCATTGCACCTATTGGACTAATGGTCACTGGTATTCTTTCTGTTGCAACAGGTACTAGCTGGGGAACATTTGCAGCTTGTGCGCCGATTTTCCTTTGGCTAAATCATATTGTAGAAGGAAACCTACTTTACACTACTGCAGCAATTGCCGGAGGAGCTTGTTTTGGAGACAATATTGGTTTAATTTCTGATACTACCGTAGTTAGTTCTGGTATTCAAGGGGTAGAAATTATTCATCGTATTCGTCACCAAGGTGTTTGGTCTGTAGGATGTTTGGTAATAGCAGCAATTATATTTTTTGTCATGAGTGCAAGTTTACCAAATCATGCAGCTACAGGAGCAGATGCCTATGCACAAATAACACCTGAAGCATTTGCTTACTTGGAAGAAAATCGGCCCGGTGCAATTACATTACTGGATCAAATACGAGATGGGGTTCCTGCCTATATGGGCTTACCATTGGTGATTGTAGTTGTTGTAGCCATTATGGGGGTTCCTACCTTATTCTGTTTGGCCATTGGTATTGTATCAGCATTAATCCTTGGATCCTTTGCAGGAACCATTGGTTCACTAGATCATTTCTTAAATGGAATGGTTATGGGTGGATTTGAAGATGCAGGTTCTTGGGTAATTGTAATGATGATGTGGATTTCCGGATTTGGTGGAATTATGAATCGAATGGAAGCTTTTGAACCACTATCTAGATTTGTTCTTATGATTTCAAAATCAGTAAGACAGTTAATGTTCTGGAATGGAGTACTATCATTAGCAGGAAATGCCTTACTTGCTGACGAAATGGCACAAATTGTAACAGTTGGACCTATTATTCGTGAGTTGGTCGATGAAAACATTGAAGGTTCGGAAGAAGACATGTATACCCTACATTTGAGAAATGCTACATTCTCTGATGCCCTTGGAGTATTTGGATCACAATTAATACCATGGCATGTATACATAGCTTACTATGTTGGTATTGCTGCAGCTGTATATCCTCTTCATGAGTTTGTTGGAATGGATATTATCAGATATAATGTTATGGCCTTTGTGGCAGTTGGATCCTTATTAATATTAACATTAACAGGATTGGATCGATTTATCCCATTATTCCATATGCCAGCTGAACCAAAAGTTCAATTACGTAAAGAGCCTAAAGTCAAAGAAGCTTAATAAACGTAAAAGTTTGAAAGGAATCGGCCTGACAAGGTCGATTCTTTTTAGGTTCTATAATATCTGTTGGGGGATAATTATCCCCCAACAGGTATTTTTATATAAAATATAACAAGATGAAACAAATCAATGGGCATTCATGATTTTATTTCCCAACAATTGACAAAGAGTCTTTTATTATTATTTATTGACTTATTGATTTGATATATAATATTTATGATGAATTAAAAAGGAGGATGACATGAGGAAAAAATTTTTTGTAGGCTTGATTTTTTTATGTATCTTAATTTCTGCCCCTGTCATTGCAGCTCCTAAGGATATTCAAGGACATTGGGCGGAAAAGAATATTCAATGGGCTATTGATCAAGGCATTATTCAGGGCTATCCCGACGGCACTTTTAAACCGAATCAAAGTATTACCAAGGCGGAATACTATCGGATTACCAACCAAAGTGAGCCAGTGGAAATTGATCCTAATATTAAAGCCGATGAGATTTTTAAAGATGTAAACACGGACAGTTGGTACTATAAAGATGTCCAAGCAGGTTTATCCAGTGGGTATTTAGAAAAAGAAGAATTTTTAAATCCTAATGAAGCAATAACCAGGGAAGATGCTGTTCGTATTATATCCCATACCCAAGGCTGGGAAGAAAATAGTCAGGCAATAAAAGAATTTCGAGATTATAATTCTATTTCAGAAAAATATAAAGGGTTAGTAGGAGCAGCAGTATCCCATAACCTTGTGAAAGGATATCCAGATGGTACCTTAAGACCAAAGTCTTCCTTAACGAGGGCAGAGGTAGTAACGATGATTAAAAATTTAAAGGATAAAAACGAACCGAAAAAGACAAAAGTGAAAGTTCTTGTTGATGGAAAAGAAGTTTATTTCGGAAAAGGTCTAGACTATCAAGGAGAATTATTACTTCCTTTAAACCCAATTATCAATCATGGTGGTGGAGGAATTAATCTTCCCGAATTGGAAGGAGATGAATCTTTTGCGAAAGACCAAGATTTCAATCTAAAAGAAGGAATGGAATTTCGAACAGGAGGAGTGGAAGGTTCCTGTGATGTCTTTTTTATTTCTCATATTGGTTCTTCCACCTATTCGGTATATGATTATGATAAGGACCCTGAAGGAGAAAAAGTCTACCATTCTTTTAGAGCTCCATGTTTTTTAAAGGATGGCTATATTTATTTACATCCTAAGGATATAGAAGAATTAACCATGGATTATTTAGGTTACAAAATGAATGTTTCAGATACGACCTATACCTTTATTAAGAAGTAAACGGACTCCTTCGGGAGTCTTTTTATTTACCTAAAATATTATATAAATCTCTTTCAATGAATAATGTTTATTATCCAATAGTATATATGTCAATATATTAACATTGTGAAACTGAAGAAAGAAGTATAGTATGAATATTGCGATAATACGAGATGGACTCATCCCCTTTGAAGACCTAAAAGAAAGGGAAGAAGCCTATAATCATGTAATTTTTGTTGCCAATGCTCTCCATGATGTTTTAAAGAAAAAGTATGAAGTTTAAGTTTTTGAGTTAAGTGAAAATATTTTGAATGAGCTAAGAGTTCATGAAGTTGATTTGGTTTTCAATCTCTCCAATGGAATGGGAAGAGAAGCTTCTTTAACACAAGTACCAAATTTACTGAAAAATGGTAAAATTCCTTACACTGCTTCAGCACCTTTAGGTCATGGTATTTCTTATAATAAAATTTTTACTACGAAGATATTACTTGAACATAATATACGATCTCCTAAATTTCTTGCTGTCCATCAATTATCTGACATTGATGATATTGCATTACATATCCTTTAAGCGTCAAACCAAAGGATGAAGGTTCTAGTCGAGGGGTTCATAGTAATTCCTTTGTTGAGAATCGTGAGGAATTAGAAAAAATACTTATATAGCTTTTACCCACCTTTGATCCTCCTTTTATGATTAATGGATATTTAGAAGGAAGGGAATTTACTGTTGGTGTTATCGGAAATCTCCTCCATTTAGAAATACTACCTATTTTAGAAATTGATTTTTCGTATTTATCTGAAGACATCCCTAAAATTTATCCTTGAAGTGTAATATCAACGATAAGATAAAAGAAAATGTATTCCAACTAGAATAGAGGAAAAATTGAAACATGAAATGGAAATTATAGTAAAAAGTCATTAAAAGCTTTAGATTTAAAGACGACCCTAGCATTGATTTTCCCCTAAAAGTATAACATCATATAAAATTGAAATTAATTTTATCTTGTTAAATTCCCAACAGTCAAATATTATTAAGGTTACAGGAGAAAAATGACATCGGATCCTTTGATTTTAAATGGTTGATTTAGAAAGAAAGAGATATAATATTTCATTATTTATTATCTGATAAGATATTGACATAAATATCGCAATATTATAATATATAGATAATATGATTAGGTAGGTGATGGTTTGGACAGAAAAAAGGATTTTGCAGTACTTGAAAGGAATTCAGGTTTATTAAAAGCCCTTGGTCATCCCATTCGTCTTTGTATTACAAGGGGACTATGGGAAGAAGGGGAAAAGAAAGTAGGAGATATGCAGGATTGTCTGGATTTACCACAGTCAACGGTGTCTCAACATTTAAATACTTTAAAGACAGCTGGAATTATTGATGGGAAACGACAAGGAACCGAAATTTATTATAGTTTAAAGAATGAATCTGTAGGGAAATTGTTGAAAGTTTTATTTGAGTAAAGGAGTGAAGTATGAAAAAAACAATTGTAATTGTAGGTGGGGTTGCTGGTGGAGCCAGTGCAGCAGCAAGATTAAGACGTTTGTCTGAAGATACAGAAATCATCTTATTAGAAAAAGGGGAATATATATCTTTTGCCAATTGTGGTCTTCCTTATTATATAGGTGGTAGTATTGCAGAAAGGGATGCTCTACTTGTTCAAACTGTAGAAGGAATGAGCCAAAGATTTAATATAGATATTCGTAATTTTAACGAAGCTATCAGCATTAATAAAGAAGAGAAAACCATAAAGGTTAGGGATATTCAAAAACATGAAGAATATGACCTTTCCTATGATTATTTATTATTGTCTCCAGGGGCTGCTCCTATTCAACCTCCTATTCCTGGGCTAGAAGAGAGCTCTGATATTTTTAGACTTAGAAATATTCCAGATACAGATAAGATAAAAAATTTTGTAGATGTGAGAAAACCTGAAAAAGCTGTGGTTATTGGTGGTGGCTTTATCGGGATTGAAATGGTGGAAAACTTAGTGGACCGAGGGATTGCTGTAACTTTAATTGAAGCAGCAGATCAAGTGATGGCTCCCTTTGATCCGGAAATGGCAGCTTATTTACACAACCATTTACGGGAAAAAGGTGTGGAACTTATTCTTGGAGACGGTGTTGCCAGATTTGAAGAAAATGGGAAGGTTGTGGCAACTAATTCTGGGAAACGTGTAAATACTGATATGATTATTCTTTCAATTGGAGTACGTCCTGATGCAGCTATTGCTAAGGATGCAGGCCTTGATATGAATGAAAGAGGTTTTATTAAGGTTGACAAGGAAATGAGAACTTCAGATCCCTCTATTTTTGCAGTTGGGGATGCGATTGAAAGTTTTGATTATATATATAAAGAACCTATGACTCTTGCTTTAGCAAGTCCTGCAAATCGACAAGCAAGGATTGCTGCTAATGTAATGATGGGAATTGAAGATGAGTTTAAAGGGTTTATGGGTACTTCTGTTGCTAAGATCTTTGATTATACCGCTGCTTCTACAGGTTGGAATGAAAAAAAATTAAAGGCTGCTGGTAAAAAATATCATACAGTATTATTACATCCTATGAATCATGCAGGATATTATCCTGGAGCTCAACCGATTCATTTAAAAGTCCTATTTGAAATTCCATCTGGTAAGGTTCTAGGTGGTCAAGCCTTAGGAATCGGTGAAGGTGTGGAAAAACGTATCGATGTTTTAGCTACTGCCATTACTGCAGGGATGACTATGGATGATTTAACAGACTTAGAACTTGCTTATGCACCTCCTTATTCTTCTGCAAAAGATCCTGTAAATATGGCAGGATATATGGGACAAAATGTACAAGATGGAAGATCCCCTGATTTAGATATTTTTGAGTTAGATGAGAAATTAAAAGATAATGGATTACTCATTGATGTTAGAAATGAAGAAGAAATATTAATGGGGGAATTCCCTGAATATTTAAATATTCCACTAGATCAACTAAGGGATTCTCTTGATAAAATTCCGAAAGACAAGGATCTATACGTCACCTGTCAAGTTGGATTACGTGGGTACTTGGCTCAACAAGTCTTAAAGGAAAATGGCATTGACTCTGTAAATGTTAAAGGTGGATATACTTCTTATCGTGAGTTGAAAGAACAAGAAAATCCAACTCCACCAACACCTCCTACAGCTAAGAATGCTCCTATTTTCTGTACGGATAATCCAGATGTTTTAAAGGAAAAGCCCTCAAAAGGACCTGATCGAAGTATTGATGCTAGAGGTTTACAATGTCCAGGTCCTATTGCCCAAGTTTATAAAGCTCTAAATGAGATGAAGGATGGAGAGCTACTTGAAGTTAAAGCTACAGATACAGGATTTAAAAGGGATATTGGAGCATGGTGTGGAAAAACTCATAATCGTCTTATTAGTTTAACAGAAGGAGATGGTTATACCACTGCTTATATTGCTAAAGGTGAAGGGGAAAGTTCTGCTTTAGAGCAAATGAAAGAGGGTGCCACCATGGTGGTATTCTCAGGTGATTTTGACAAAACGATGGCTGCTTTAATTATTGCAACAGGAGCTGCAGCTATGGGTAAAAAAGTGACTATGTTCTTTACTTTCTGGGGACTAAATATTCTACGTAAAGAAGGTGTTAAAGTAGAAAAAGAAGGTATGGAAAAAATGTTCTCAAAAATGATGCCAGAAGGGGTTAGTAACTTGAAGCTTTCTAAGATGAATATGATGGGCATGGGAACTAATATGATGAAAAAAGTTATGGAAGAAAAGAATGTGGATTCTCCAGAGGAATTACTCTACCAAGCTATGGATATGGGTGTAAATCTTGTTGCTTGTGCTATGAGTATGGATATTATGGGTATTAAAGAAGAAGAATTAATTGACGGTGTTGATATTGCTGGAGTTGCCACTTATTTAGCAAAAACCGAAGAAGCAGGTTTAAATCTCTTTATATAAATCAATAGACAGGAAAAAGGAATCGTATAGCAGGATTCCTTTTTTCTTTGGAATTTTTGAAAAAAATGATAAGTATTTTAGATAAATGGAATATAATAGTAATGTGACTATAATCTGGATAGAAAGGATTACTATGATAAAATCTTTAATTTTTGATGGGTTTACTCTAGAGGATGAACAAAAATTTTTAGAAAAAGGGAATTCATTTACCAAAGAATTTGGAGATGGGGAGGTAATCTTTCATATAGGAGATACCCCAACCCACTTATATATTCTTTTAGATGGGATCGTTCATGTTGAAAATTTACAACCTTCAGGGCGAAAGGTTTTAGTGAATCGTTTTGAAAATCCTGGAACGGTTTTTGGGGAGGTATATTTGTATTTAAAGGATCAACCCTTTGATTATCAATGTGTGGCTTCCCGTTATGCGAAGGTTTTATTGATACCTAAAGAAATTTTGTTAGATACGAAAGATCAAGAAGAATTTCAGGAAAAAATGAAAAATAATATGTTATCGATTCTTTCTCATAAAGCTTATTATTTGAATCGTCGGTTTTTAGTATTTGCAGAAGGTTCTATTCGGGAAAAGATACTGAAGGATTTAAAGCAAAGACTGGAGAGGGAAGAAGTATTTACTTTTTATGGTACTCGAGAGGAATGGGCCTCTTTATTAGGAATTCCCCGTCCAAGTTTATCTAGGGAGTTAGTAAAATTACAGGAAGAGGGAATTTTACAAATCAAAAGAGGAAAAGTGATTGTGAAAAGAGAGGATTTGGACCGTGGATTGGATGAATTGGAAGCATAGAAAAATCATAGGATTGTCATCTCCTGGTAATACAAATTAGGAACATTTCGATATAATAGTATGAAGGAGGGAAGATGAATGAAACAAAGAAAATTCAGTTTTTTGCTGGCTATGATTTTATTATTGAGTATGATTCCTGTTTTTTCCGTGGAAGCAGCAGCTCCAAACCTTGTTTATCAAGAGCCAATTGGAGCAGGGGCAACACGTTACAAATATGAATGGCAATTAAAAAAAGGGAAGGTACTTATAAATGTCATTAAATGTGATTTAAATAATCCAAACTTAGAAATTGGCTTAGTAACTGGTGGAGGGAAGTATACACAAAAGGCTACAGTGAGTCAAATGGCCAATCGAACAGGCGCTGTAGGTTTGGTCAATGGTGATTTTTTTAATATGAAGGCTCAAGGAGCACCTCTTGGAGCTTCTGTTTCTGAGGGACGATTACTTAGTGCACCGATGAATTCTATTGGTTATTATACTTTAGGAATCGAACAATCTGGTCGTGCCGTAATTGATATGGTAACTTTTGGAGGTCATGTTCACGCAGCGAATGGAAAGAAATATCCTATTCAGGGATTAAATAAAGCGGAGTATTGGGATAATATTACAGGAGCACATAGTCATACCCATACGATCAATTTATACAATGACCATTGGGCTAGTAAGTCTCGTGGTAAAGCTGGGAAAAATGCAGTGGAAGTTCTAGTAAATGCTAATGGAAAAGTTGAAGAAATTTCTAAAGGAAGAACCTTGGGATACGCTGTCCCTAAAGGAAAAATCATTTTACAGGCCAATGATAGAGGTAAGGATTTTATTCGCCAAAATATAAAAGTTGGAGATACTATTAAACTTGATTATAAATTATATCCTGAAAAAAATTGGAAGATGCTTATTGGAGGTCATGGTCTTTTAGTGGATAAGGGTGTAAAGATTCCCTATGCCTTAGCACCTCAAAGTATTGCAGGTAATCGTGGAAGAACTGCAGCAGGAATTTCTCAAGATGGTAAAACATTATGGATTGCAGCAGCAGAAAAATCCAATCGTTCCAAAGGGTTACAACTTTCAGAACTAAGTGAATTTATGGTATCTTTAGGATGTTATCGAGCACTTAATTTTGATGGTGGTGGCTCTACAGCTATGGCTGTTGCCTCTACAGGAGAACTTAAACCAGAAATTAAAACAAAGCCGGAAGCTGGAAGAGAACGATATGTGGTAAATGGTTTAGGGGTTTATAATAAAGCTGAAGAAGGTCCCTTACATGAAATGAAGATTAAAGGACCAAGTACCATGTTAATTGGTGAAACAGCTTCATTTACTGTCCTTGGTTGGGATGCGAATTATGTTGCTAAAGATATGACGAAAATTCCTGTGAATTATTCTGATGATAAGGAAGGAATCAATGAATGGAATGGAAATCAAAAAACAACGGTTCATGGTGGAAGTATTAAAGTACTTGCTGAAAGTAATGGAGTAAAAGCTACTAAGGATGTAAAAATCGAAGGAGCAAAATCTATTAAATCCTTAGAAATTACTGTGGATAAAAGAAATCCTAGTCCTGGAGAAGTTGTAACATTAAAGGCAAAGGCAACTACAAAATCAGGACGTAAAGTAGATATTTCCCCAAAGGCAATGAAATATACTTTGGAAGGATTCCAAGGGGAATCTTTAACTGGTACGGGACAGGTTCGAATTCACTCTGTTGAGGGAGTTGCCACAGGTAAGATAAAAGGAGATCTTGGTGGGTTTACAACAACTCTTTCTCTTGTTAATCCAAATGCGAAGAATGTTCATATGAGTATTGGTAAAGAGAATTATTCTGTGAATGGTGAACAGAGAAAAATGGATACAGTACCTATTATTATCAAAGACCGAACTATGGTACCTTTACGTTTCTTAGTGGAAGCTTTTGGTGGGGAAGTAACATGGAATCAGGAAACAAGAACTGCTATCGTCGAATATCGTGGTATAAGAATTGAATTACCAGTAGGTAGTGATACCATCCATATTAATGGAATAGATCAAAAAATTGACAGTCCTGCTACCATTAAAAATGATAGAACTTTAGTACCCATTCGTTTTGTTAGTGAAGGACTTGGAATGATTGTAGAATATGGGGAAAAAGACAAGGTAGTGGATATTTATGAATTACCTTTGGAAAAAACTTCTGAGGCAAAAAAAGCACCTGTGGAAGTTAAAGTTGAACCGGAAAATGTAAATATCCAAGAATCATCTCCTGAAGAAAATCAAAGTTCACAATCTTAAAATATAAGGAAACGGCATTCTATTGAGTGCCGTTTTTTTACTTTGATTTGGTAAATGCATAAAAGAATGATTTACTTGAAAAAACATTTGATTTTTGTTATCCTTTAGATAATAAATATTTTTCTTATATAAATAAAATAAACTACTTTTTAATAGTTTTAGATATTAAATAAAAGAGTTAAATGTTTCAATAGAAATTGGAGGGAATGATGGGAGATTTTTTCAATGAGTACCATCCTGTTGTAAATGCTGTTTTTTTTATTTCTATATTATTTATGGCAATGTTTACAAATTATCCAGTACTACAAATTATAAGTATACTTGGGGCTTTAATATATTTAATCATATTAAAGGGATTTTCTGGAGCAAAAGGTATTTTATTTGGTTCATTGATTATGTTTTTTATGGTAACCTTATTAAATCCAATTTTTAATCATAAGGGAGTTACGATTCTTACATATTTTAAAAATGGGAATCCTCTAACATTAGAGTCGATGGTTTACGGTATGAGTGCTGGATTTATGTTTATTTCTGTGATCCTTTGGTTTTCGTGTCACAATGTAATTATGACTTCTGATCGTTTAATGTATTTATTTGGACGGTTAGCACCTGCTCTTTCCCTGATATTTTCTATGTCCTTAAGATTTGTACCTCTTTATAAAAAAAGAATTGATGAAATTACTTTAGCAAGAAGTGGAATTGGTATGAATCCTAAAAATGGAAATCTTTGGAATCGTATGAAGTCTGCATTAGCTATTTTTTCTATTTTTGTAACATGGGCTTTGGAGTCTTCCATTGAAACTGCGGATTCTATGAGGTCTAGAGGGTATGGCTTGAAGGGAAGAAAGGCCTTTTCTCTTTTCCACTTTCGAAAACGAGATGGGATTCTTTTAACTTTCATTGTATTTATAGATTTTCTTTTGCTGTATCTCATGAAAGACCGTGTATTTAAAATCGTCTTTTACCCAGCCATTAAAATTGCAAAGGTTCGTCTTGAAACAATTTTGGGAATACTGGCATTTGCTTTCTTAGCTTTTTTACCTACAGGAATATCTATTTGGGAGGAATGGCGATGGGAATATTACAATTAGATACATTTAGTTTCTGCTATCCAGAAGGAAAGGAGGATACTTTAAAGAATCTTTCCTTTCAAGTGGAAGAAGGAGAATTTGTCCTCTTAACTGGTTTATCTGGTTCAGGAAAAACAACATTATTAAGACAATGTAAACCGATTTTAGCTGCTCATGGGACAAGGAAGGGGAAGATTCTTTTTCGAGGTCAACCACTCCAGTCTCTAAAACAAAGAGAATCCGTTACAGATATTGGATTTGTTCAGCAAGATACAGAAAATCAAGTGGTAACCGATAAGGTCTGGCATGAATTAGCTTTTGGATTAGAGTCTTTAGGAATGGATACAGATACTATTCGCCTACGGGTTGGTGAAATTGCAGGATTCTTTGGTATGGAACATTGGTTTTATAAGGATATTAAAGAACTTTCCGGGGGACAGTTACAAATGGTGAATCTTGCTTCTATTTTGGCCATGCAACCAAAATTATTATTGTTAGATGAGCCAACGAGTCAACTGGATCCCATCGCTGCAGGAGAGTTTTTTCAAGCTGTAAAACGTGTTAGTGATGAATTAGGTATTACTGTGATTTTAAGTGAACATCGTTTGGGAGAAGTGTTTTCAATTGCTGATAGAATACTACATTTGGAAAATGGAGAATTAACTTATGATGGAACTCCTAGAAAGTTTGGTGAGAGTTTAGCAGTTGATAAAAAAGATATCCTATATTCTATTCCTGTCCCAGCTCAAATATATGCAGGTGCTGATTTAGGGGGCGCATGTCCCTTAACAGTGGGAGAAGGTGCAAGATGGCTACCGGAATTAGATACTAAAATCGTTTTTGATGATAAATGGATAGAGTCATCACCAAGGATTTTACTTGATCATATATTTTTCAAATATGAGAAAAATGGACCTATGATATTAAAGGATGTAAATCTTAAAATTTACGAGGGAAAGGTTAATTGTATCCTAGGAGGAAATGGAGCTGGGAAAAGTACAACCTTGAAAGTTTTATCCGGTATGGCGGAACCTCTTCGTGGGAAGGTTTTTGATGGGAAAAAAAGAAGAAAGCATAAAAAAGAATTAAGAGAGGGCATTGCTGTTGTCCCACAAAATCCAAAATCCCTTTTTGTAAAAAAGACAGTAAAAGAAGAGCTATTAGAATTAGGAGATGGGTCTAAAGAAGCCTTGGAAAAAGGGAAAGAATATGCAAAGATATTTGATCTAATGCATATTTTAAATCATCATCCCTATGATATTAGTGGTGGGGAACAACAAAGACTAGCTTTGGCAAAAGTCCTAATGACAGACCCTAAGGTTTTAATGTTAGATGAACCAACTAAGGGAATGGACGGAGCTTTTAAAAAAATTTTTGCAGGAATCATTGAAGCATTAATTACACAAGGGATAACATTAGTTATTGTAAGTCACGATTTAGAGTTTTGTGGAAATGTAGCAGATTATTGTTATCTCTTTTTTGCTGGAGAAGTTATTAGTGAAGGTCCAAAGAGAAAGTTTTTTTCTGGGAATCATTTTTATACAACTGAGGCCAATAAAATGTGTCGTAAAATAAGCCCAGAAATTATAACGATTGAAGAATCTTTGGAAGCAATTCATAGGTCTTCGTGAGGCATGACTACTTTATATATGTTATGAGGAGGAAAGTATGAAAAGAAAAAGTTTATTATTATTTTTGATTTTTACTTTACTTTTAAGCTTTACTGCACCAGTAATGGCTCAAAGTGAGGTAGATATCAACGCTGAGGTAGAAAAGACAGCAAATTTCTTAATGAATAAGGTAGATGCTCCAAAATTCGGGTCTATAGCTGGAGAATGGACGATTTTAAGCTTGGCTAGATCAGGGGTGAAATTACCTGAAAATTATATTGAAAATTATCATAAACATATTGATCAAGTTGTTGCTGGTAAAAATGGACAATTATCTAAAAATAAATTTACAGAATACTCAAGATTAATAGTAGCATTAACAGCAACAGACAAAGATGTTACAAATGTAGGTGGACATAATTTAATTCCACCTCTAGGTAATTTTAAAGATGTGATTAAACAAGGGATTAATGGTCCTATTTGGGCATTAATTGCTTTAGACACAAAAGGATTTGAAATTCCGGATATTGGGAATTCAACAGATCAAAATTCTAGAGAAAGAATGGTTGAAGAAATTTTAAACCGTGAAATATCCGGTGGTGGCTGGGCACTAATGGGAGAAAAAGCTGATGTAGATATAACGGCAATGACACTTTATTCTTTGGTTCACTATAAAGATAATCCAAAGGTAGCAGCAGCTATTGAGCGTGGTGTAAATAAATTAAGTGAAATGCAATTAGCATCTGGTGGCTTTACCTCCATGAATGATGAGAATTCTGAAAGTACAGCTCAAACAATAATAGCTCTTTCAACATTAGGGATTGATCCTTTTAAAGACCCAAGATTTATAAAAACAGATGAACAAGGTGTGAAGCGTTCCCCTGTAGATGCACTTTTAACATTCCGTAGCAAAGATGGTGGTTTTAAACATGTCTATAGTGAAACAGAAGCGAATGCAATGGGAACAGACCAAGCTTTAGAAGCCTTAGTAGCTGCAAAAAGATATCTTGAAGGTAAACCAGCTCTATTTGATATGTCAGATGTAGGGGAAAAACCAAGTTCTCCTACTGGAGTATTTACTGATATAGAAAAATCTTGGGCAAAAGATATTATTTTGAAAACAAAAGGATATGGAATTGCTGGTGATACTACTGAATTTAAACCGGAACAAGCCATTAAACGTGGGGAATTTGCATTTGGTTTAGTCCAAGGACTTGGTTTAACCAAAGGAGATAAAATTCTTGAATTTTCAGATGTAAAATCTGGTAGTCCACATTATGATGCAATTATAATTGCCGCCTCTTTAGGAGTGATCGAAGGTCGTGGAGACGGTATCTTTGATCCAAATGCAACGATAACAAGAGAAGAAGCTATGGCTATTGTCCAAAGAGCTTTAAAAACAAAGGGAGTTGGACAAGAGTATACAGTGGAAAAAGCGAATGAATTACTAAAGAAATTCCCAGATGGAGATAAGGTTTCTTCATGGGCAAAAGTTCCGGCAGCTTTTAATATTGATAAAAAGATTATTGAAGGACGCCCAGAAGGAATTGTACCAAAAGGTAATATTACAAGAGCAGAAGCTGTTAAAGTTATTTTAACGGCTACTGACGTAAAGTAAGAAGTGATTTGATATGAAAAAGCTCACGAAGAAACAAAAAATTATAGGTCTTGCTATCATAACCATTTTAATTGCTTACTCTCTTTTATATAATGCTGATTTTTTACGAAAAGAACAAGTGGCAACAGAAGATCAAGTAAAGGAATTAAAAGAAGAAGAGAATAAAGACCTTCATAGTATTACAAAATATACACCTCCAGAAGAAGAGGAGGAAACTCTAGGTGGTAGCATTACTACTTTTTACATCTCTTCAGAAGGGGAAACGGTGGCTCCTGGTGGTAATTTGAATTTTACAGGTTATTTTGAAGGTACCGGAGAATTTGACCGTAGTATAAATTGGACGGTACAAGGAGCACATCACCCTGATACAGGAATTGGTAATGACGGCGTTTTAAAAGTCTCTCCTCAAGAAAAGAATACAGAGTTATTTGTACGAGGTGTTTCCCAATATGATGATTCAAAAGTGGCTGAAAAATCTGTTGCAGTTACTCAGCCTGAAGTATCAAACCCTTCAGCTCCTACAACTACTCCCACAAAGAAGGCCTCTGTTGGAAAACCAAAAACAAAAGAAGAATTAAAACAAAAGGCACAAGAAGTAAAACAACAGGTTTCAACGGAAGAAGTGGCAAAAAAAGAAGAAGAGGCAAAAAAACTAAAAGCTCAAGCTATCGCCAAAGATCAAAAGAATGTTGGACAAAAAGATAAATATCTTACAGATCCAACTCCAGAAGGAAAGCCGAAGCCTGTAGATGATCCAGGTGAAATTAACAAGAACAACCCACAAACTGCATATTTATCTGTAAATTGTTCCACTATCTTAGATCATATGGATTTATTTGATATGGATAAAATCGACGTTCTTCCTGTGGATGGGGTAATTTTAGGAAAGACTGAAGTAACTTTTTATCCTGGAGAAACAGTGTATGATGTATTAAGTCGAGAAATGCAAAACAGAAAAATTCACATGGAATCCACTTTTACCCCAATTTATAACTCTGCCTATATTCAAGGGATTAATAATCTGTATGAATTTGATTGTGGAGAACTTTCCGGTTGGATGTATCGTGTAAATGATTGGTTTCCTAATTATGGAGTTAGTCGTTATGCAGTTCAACCAGGAGATAATATAGAATTTTTATATACCTGTGAATTAGGTAAAGATGTGGGAGATAATAGTATGACAAAATAGTCTGTCTATATCATAAAAATGACTAAAAAAGTGAGATTTTAAGAGGGGATCGAAAGATTCCCTCTTTCCATAAAAAAAGCACCAAATGGCTAGCTTTTACTAACCTTGGTGCCGTTGTGGGAATCCTAATATATATTAGGAGTAACTATATCTTATCAATAAATCTTTGAAATATCAAGAATTATTATCAAGACTTTTTTTAAATACTGATTTCATACCTAGTTTATTTTTGATTTCTTTTAATTGATCTTCGGTAAGATATTTTTTAGGTAAGGTATAGGCAATACCAGGCCCTTCATAAATATAGATATAATCTTTCGTTTCTACTGCTCGAAATACATTTTTATAAAATAATTTCTTTTTTCGTCCTTTTGTTGTTTCCATTAAATATTTATCATGAAATTCCATAGATTTAATTCCAAAATTATTATTATTAGTTTGAGATTTTAGTATTTTCCGCATCTTCAATTCAATAATTTTTTTAAATACCTTACGATATATAACAGTCCAAAGTATTGTAACAATTAAAAAAATTAAAACTCCTTTGAAAAAAGAAACAGATTGCTTTATATATTTAAAAACTAAATATATAAAGAATATGATTAAAGGAACACCAGTTTGTAAACGAAATGCTTTTTGTGCCCTTTTATCCATTTCTAAGTGGAATAAGTTAAATTGAATTAAATCTTCAGCATTAATTTCATACTCTATTTTCACAAAATCACCTTTCTTGGGAATAATTAAAGAAATAGTTTGAAAATTTCTTTTTCTATGTTACTCTTATTATAACATAATTATATTTAGGGGGAATAGAATGAAACAAAAGAAAATAGCTTTGCTTCTAACTTTTATTATATTACTTACAACGATTCTAGGAGGTTGTAGTCCTAAGGATCAAAAAGAAAATATAGGAAGCAATACAGTAGATAATGATACAAAGGTAGAAGATGGGGGAACTGAAAAGAAAGAAGAAAATCCTAGTCGTATCTTTGCTTTAAAGGGGCCTACAGCTATGGGACTTATTAAGCTTTTTAAAGATATAGACAATGGAGAAGAAAATTATACCTACACCATTGGGAATTCTCCAGAAGAAGCTATTGCAGCTATTGGTGGTGGGAAGGCTGATATTTTGACGATTCCTGGAAATATGGCAGCTTCTATTTATAATAAAAACAAAAATCTTAAAATTGCTGGAATTAATACATTAGGAGTTCTCTACTTTGCATCTTCTGGGGACGAAATACATTCCTTTGACGAGCTGAAAGGAAAAACAATTCTTCTTTCTGGTAAAGGTGCTACTCCAGAGTTTGCATTAAAAGTCTTGTTAAAAGAATCTAATCTTTCAGAAGAAGATGTTACTCTTGAATTTAAGTCAGAACATACAGAAGTGGTTCAAGGGTTAGGAGAAAATCCTAGTAGTATCGGTTTGTTACCCCAACCCTTTTTAACGGTTGCAACGACAAAGAATGATTCTCTACATCCAATTTTTGATTTAAATAATAGTTGGAAAGAGTATTTTGATCATGATATGGTAACAGGTGTGGTTGTTGTTACCAAGGATTTTGCAGAAAATCATCCGGAAAAGGTAAGAGATTTTTTAGAAAAATATAAAGAATCTGTTTACTTTGTAAATGAAAATATTGACGAAGCTTCAGAGCTTATAGGCTCTTATGATATTTTCCCTACTCCTGTTGCAAAAAAAGCAATACCTTATTGTAATATTGTTATGATCGATGGGGAAGAGATGGAAAAAACCTGTGATACTTATTTCAAAGCCTTATTTGAAGTAGAGCCAAAGGCTGTGGGAGGAATGGTTCCCGATGGAGAGATTTATTTCAAATAAAAAATTTAAAATTAGTATAGCTATAGGACTTTGGATTCTTCTATGGGAATTACTGGCATATTATATAAATGAGGAGATTCTTTTGGTATCTCCTTTGTCCGTATTTCAAAGAATCCTTAAAGAATGTAAAAATCCTAATTTTTGGATTATTCTTGGAAACACAGGTCTTCATATTATTATAGGATTTTTTTTAGGAGGAATTTTTGGTCTATTTATTGCCATCCTTTCTTTTTATCAATCTTTTTTAAGATTCTTTTTTCGACCTATGGTACTTGCTATTCAAGGCACTCCTGTGGTTAGTTTTATAATTTTAATCCTTTTGTGGGTTCCTGTTTCTAGATTATCTATTATTATCTCTGCCCTTATTGTTTTTCCTATTTTCTACCATAATACATTATTGGGAATGGAAAATGTAACAAAGGATTATTTGGATATGGCAAAGGTTTTTTGTTGGACCGAACGAAAAAAGTGGAAGTATCTATATCTACCTTCTTTAAAACTATTTTTAGGCTCTGCTATGTGTACTGGAGTTGGTTTAGCATGGAAAGCCGGTCTTGCAGCTGAAGTTATTGGTTTGCCAAAAGGGACTGTGGGAGAGAAAATATATGAATCTAAAATATTTTTAGATACAGAAGGACTATTTGCTTATACTATTGTAGCAGTTTTACTTTCTTTTCTAATGGAAGGAGGTTTGAAAAAACTATGGAAACCATTAAAATCCAATCATTAGAAAAATATTATAGAGACAAATCTCTCTTTAAGCCTGTAAATCTTGAAATTTCTCATCATGAACGTTTGGCAGTCTTAGGACCCTCTGGACGTGGAAAGACAACATTTTTAAAGATCGTAGCAGGATTAGTAAAACCTACCTTTGGTAGAATTGATATACCAAAAGATCATACGATTTCCATGGTTTTTCAAGAAAATTTATTGCTAGAAGGATTTCACGGTGTAGATAATATAAAATCTGTTGTAAACTGGAAGGAGGAAAGGATTTTATCCTGGCTTCAAAAATTGTCATTAGAAAAAGATGGGTATCAATTTGTTCATAATTATAGTGGAGGAATGAAAAGAAGATTAGCTCTTTTACGAGCCTTAGCTGTAAAGCCAAGGATTTTGTTACTGGATGAAGCTTTCCGTGAAGTAGATGAAAGGAATAAGAATGCTATGGTGGATTTAGTTCTTTCAGAAATGGAAAATAAGATTTTGATTTTTACAACCCATGATAATAATGATTTAAAAATGTTAAAACCTACAAAATGTTTAGAACTTGAGGAGTGTGAATGATGAAAGGGCGTATCAAAGAATATTTAAAAAATCCTTTGATTCAAAAATTATCAAATTTAGAAGAAGTGTTTTGGGAAAATCCTAAATGTGGAAATGGGGAAAATATGTTTCCTATTTCTTTGGAAGAAATCGAAGAAGCGGAAGCTCGTCTATTACGTTTTGCCCCTTTGATTGAAAAAGTATTTCCTGAAACGAAAGAAGATAATGGTGTGATAGAATCTCCACTTATCGAAATACCAAGTATGAAAAAAGCATTGGAAAACAAGGGGGAAATTCCTGGGAAACTATATTTAAAAATGGATTCTCACCTACCTATTGCTGGGTCTATTAAGGCAAGGGGAGGTATTTACGAAGTCTTAAAACATACTGAAGATTTAGCGAAAGAACATGGAATTTTAAAAGAAGGAGACTCCTATGAAGTCCTTGGAACAAAGGAATCCAGAGATTTTTTTAAAGATAAAATCATCCAAGTAGGTTCTACTGGAAACTTAGGTTTATCCATAGGTATTACATCAGCTGCCATAGGTTATCAAGTTATTGTCCATATGTCAGCAGATGCAAAACAATGGAAAAAGGACTTACTTCGAGAAAAAGGAGTGATTGTCAAAGAATATTCTTCAGATTATTCTTTAGCTGTGAAAGAAGGGCGTAGAGAATCTAATGAGAATCCTAATTCCTATTTTATCGATGATGAAAATTCTAAGGACTTATTTTTAGGTTATGCAGTAGCGGCAAAACGGTTAAAAGCACAATTAAATGATCTTGGGATGGTTCCTACGAAGGAGAAACCTTTGATTTTATATCTTCCTTGTGGAGTAGGTGGAGCTCCAGGTGGTGTAGCCTATGGATGTAAATTAATCTTTCAGGACGCTGTTAAAATATACTTTGTAGAACCAACCCATGCTCCTTGTATGCTTTTAGGAATGGCTACAGAAGAATATGGAAATATAAAAGTAAGTGACATAGGAATTGATGGTAAAACCATAGCAGATGGTTTGGCAGTAGGGCAGTCCTCTGGATTTGTAGGAGAAATTATGGATCCTATTATTAATGGTATCTTTACAGTGGAAGATCGTCGACTATTGCCAATAATGGCCTTCTTAAAAGATACAGAGGATATTATTATTGAACCTTCTGCATGTTCCGCTTTTATAGGTCCTTTATATTTTTCTAACTATGGGGATTTACAAGAAGGTTACCATATCCCATGGGCTACTGGAGGAGCTTTAGTACCCTCTTCGATAGCCAATAAAGAAATTGAAGAAGGTCGAAAACTAAAAGATACTCTTTTTCTTTAAAAGTAGAATTTAAGAAAGGGATATCTTAAAATTGGGTATAATTATAAACAAATATGTTTAGAAAGGACTGTGAAGAGATGTCCTATGTAGAAGTGAAAAATTGTGTAAAAAAATACACCATGGGAGATACTGTTATTTATGCTAATAATGGGATTTCCTTTGAAATAGAAAAAGGAGAATTTGTTGTAGTGGTTGGCCCTTCAGGAGCAGGGAAATCTACATTTTTAAATATTCTCGGTGGAATGGATACAAATGATGAAGGCTCTGTTATTGTAGATGGTAAGAATATTTCAGAGTTTAATGAAAAAGAACTAACCTCATATCGTCGAAATGATATAGGATTTGTTTTTCAATTTTATAATTTAATTCCTAATTTAACGACGAAAGAAAATGTAGAGTTGGCAGCTCAAATTGTTTCCAATGCTAAGGATTCTGAAGAAGTGTTACGACAAGTTGGCTTAGGAGAGAGGTTGGATAATTTTCCTGCCCAATTATCAGGTGGAGAGCAACAAAGAGTTGCTATTGCAAGGGCTTTAGCAAAGAATCCAAAGCTCTTACTTTGTGATGAACCAACTGGTGCCTTAGATTATCAAACAGGACGCCAGGTCTTAAAGCTACTACAAGATACTTGTAAAAACACGAATACCACTGTGGTTGTGATTACGCACAATACTGCCCTAACCCCTATGGCAGATCGGGTAATAGAAATTAATGATGCTAAAGTTAGAAGTACAAGATTAAATAAGGAGCCTAAAAGTGTAACGGAATTAGAATGGTAGGTCTAAGATGAAAAAGAAAGCATTGTGGAAGGATACGATTCGAGAAATAAAAAGAACATATCCACGATTTTTATCTATTCTTTTAATGATTACCCTTGGTGCTTTTGTTTTAGTTGGATTAACAGTAACTGGAGAAGTGATGCGTCATTCTGCAGAAGTTAAAATAAAAGATGGAAATCTTCAAGACTTATTAGTTTCCAATGCCTTTGGATTAGAAGATAAAGATTTGGACCTATTAAGTCAATTAGAAGATATTGAAGATGTAGAACTACGATATTCCAAGGATTTTCAGGATTCCACAGGAAGGTTTAATCTTCGGTTATTTTCTTTACCAAGTAGGATTTCTCTTCCTTTACTTCGAGAAGGAAGATTACCAGAACTTGAAGATGAATTGGCTTTAGACTATTACTTAAAAAAAGAAGGGTTTCAATTAGGTGATAGGATAACTTTTACTCAAAAGCCTAATAAATATAAACCTGAGGATGAAAAAGATGATCCCTTTTTAAAGAGGTATACGTATAAAATTGTAGGATTTGTAGAAACACCGGAACAATTGGAAAATATTTTTAAAGGTTCTAGTATTGACGGTACATCATTAAATGGTTTTGCCTATGTTTTACCTGAGGTATTTGATATGGATCAACCTACTGAAGCTAGAATTATATTTTCTCCAACATCTCAATGGAATACAGGAGATAAAGAATATTGGGATTATACAAATTTAAAAGAAGAAGAAGCAAAGAATCTCCTATCCAATCGTTCAAAAGAAAGATTGGAAGATCTACGTGGAGAGATTCAAGATGAACTTGATGCTGGAGAAGAAGAAATACGTGATGCTAAGGCAAAGTTAGAAGATGGAGAACAGAAATTACTTCAAGGGAAGAAAGATTTAAAAAAGGGAGAGTCTGATTATGTGAAAGGGAAGAGAACTTTTGCATCAGAAACTTCAAAGGGAAAATCTAAATTAGCGAAAGGTAAAAAAGATTTAGAAAAAGCCCGTAAAGAATTAGATGATAATAAAACGAAATTAAAAGATGGAGAAAGAAAACTTGAAGAAGGTCGCTCTAAATTAAAAGAGAGTGAGAGAGATTTCAAAGAAGGGCAAGAAAAATATGCAGAAGGAGTATCTAAGTACCAAGAAGGAAAGGATAAATTAGAAAAAGAAAAATCCAAACTTAAAGAGGGAAAAGATAAGTTAGATGCTTCTAAAATAGAAATAGAAGAGAGTAGAAAAAAACTAGCAGAAGGAGAACGGGAACTAGAAAAAGGCCGTCGTGAATTAGCGGAAAAAGAACCGGAACTTCAAAAAGGAATTCAAGAATATGAAGCTGGGCTTGAAGATTATAATCAAGGAAAAGCAGAATTGGAAGCTTCACAAAGTAAATTAAATCAAGGCAAAATAGAGATTCAAGAAGGAGAAGCAAAGTTAAAGGCAGCAGAAATTGAAATTCAAAAAGGAAAAGCTGCCATAACTGGATTGACAGGACAAATCACTGGAATCAATGGACAAATACAACAATTAGAAGGAGTTCTTGGAACCAACACTGATCCAGAGGAGCAGAAAAAGATTCAAGGACAAATCCAAGGATTACAAGGACAAAAATCAGCTTTAGAAAATGAGAAGAATAAGATTAGTCAATCGGTAACTCAAGGGGAACAAGAATACTCTCAAGGATTGGCAAAGTTAAATGCTGCAAAGGCTGAATATGAAGCGGGTTTAGCAGAATATAATGCTGGTAAAGAGAAACTAGCCCAAGGAAAAGAACAGTTAGATATTGCTAAGAGAAAAATAGATCAAGGGCAAGAAGAACTAGCGAAAGGTCGAAAAAAGCTAGCAGCTGGTGAAGCAGAACTTCAATCTGGGAAGTCTCAACTCCTAGAAGGTGAAAAGAAATACCATCAAGGACTTTCTGATTTTGAAGATGGAAAGAAGAAGTTAAAGGATGGAGAACAAAAACTAACAGATTCTAGAATAGAATTAGATAGACGAGGACGAGAACTAGAAGAAGGTCGAGAAAAGCTAGAAGAGGGTAAGAAAGATTTAAAGACAAAAGAATCTGAACTTACTGATGCCAAAGATAAACTTCAAGAAGGAGAAGAAAAATATCAGTCTGGTCAAAGGGATCTCATTTCAGGACAAAAAAGATTAGAAAGGGAAATTGCCAAAGGAAAGAAGGATCTTCGTATTGCTCTTGGTAAACTTCAAGATGCTCGTAAAGATGTTACAGAAGGGGAAAAGGAGTACGAAGAGAAAAAAGAAGAAGCAGAGGAAGAAATTGCCAAAGGGGAAAAAGATATTAAGGATTGGTCTGATATTTTAGAAATTTTAAAACAGCCAGCCTATTCTGTAGAAGCGAGACAAAATAATCGTTCTATTTACCAATATTTAGATTATGCTAGGAGAGTAGATTTATTAGCATTATTCTTCCCTATATTTTTCTTTATTATTGCCATGTTAATTTCCTCTACAACTATGACTAGAATGGTTGATGAAAACAGAATTCAAATTGGAACATTAAAGGCTCTAGGTTATTCAAGTTGGGATATTAGCAAGAAATATCTATTTTATGGTGCGATAGCTTCTTTATTTGGTGGAATCATAGGTGCCATTGGAGGTAACTTTATTCTTACTTGGGTAATAGGCACTGCATATTCAACAGGTTCTATTATCGATGAATTAATAATAGGCTTTTATTGGGATAAAATTCTCCTTGCTATAGGAGTAGGTCTAGTATGTACCGGAATTGTAGCATGGGCCACTGTAGGGAAAACACTAAGAACCAATGCTGCTGAACTAATGAGACCAAAACCTCCAAAGGGCGGGACGAGAATTTTTATTGAAAGAATTAAGCCTTTTTGGAATCGCTTAGATTTTTTAAGAAAGGTAACTGCAAGAAATATCTTCCGATATAAGAAACGGATGATTTTAACTTTAACAGGAGTAATGGGTTGTACAGCTCTTTTAGTACTAGGATTTGGAATTAAAACATCTGTTGCCGGTCTTGTAGAAAAACAATATGATGAGTTAACACGTTTTGATATGGTATTAATTCATGAAAGAAGATTATCCTCTAATGGATTTAAAGAGTATTCGTCAGAAATTGGAAAAGATGAAAGAATAAAAAATCTTGCTCATGGAAGAATGGAAATGGTAAAAATGGAAGTTCCTGGAATCATAGACCAAACCATTACCACCTTAATTCCTGATAATGTGAAAGAATTTGAAAAGCAAGTGACTTTACGAATACCAAGAAAAGATGAATTTGATTTACCTAAAGATGGAGTTGTAATTACAGAAAAATTAGCTACCATTACAAACTTAAAAATTGGGGATACTATTGTTTTTGAAGATGATGAAAATATAAAAAGATCTGGAAAAATTTCAGGAATTACAGAGGGCTATGCTGGCCATTACATGTATTTAAGTAAAGATTCTTATGAAAAAATATTTCAAGATAAATATGAAACCAATGCAGATTTGATTCAATTAAAAGACAATAATAAGGAAATGATCGAAGAGGTTAGTGCCCATTATCAAAAGGAAAAAGTTATTGTAACTGCTATTACCTTTGATTATATGAAAGATATGATGGAACAATTGGTGGATTCTATATCTCAAGTTGTTATTGTTATATTAGTGGCTTCAACTATTCTTGCATTTGTGGTTCTTTATAATTTAACGAATATCAATGTAGAAGAACGAAGAAGGGAACTATCTACCATAAAAGTACTAGGTTTTTACTCCCCTGAAGTAACTGAATACGTCTATCGGGAAACTTGGGTTCTTACGGTAATGGGGATTCTTATTGGTTGTGTTATGGGAAAAATTCTTCATTACAATGTAATGAAAGTAGTTGTTCCAGATAATGCATCTTTATACCCAGTTTTAAATTGGTTAAATTATTTTATACCATCTTTGATTACGATTATAATCTCAATTGTAGTTAGAATCTTTATTCACAAAAAACTACGGGCTATTAATATGGTGGAAGCTTTAAAAGCTGTAGAATAATAAAAATCGATGGAGAACTTCTCCATCGATTTTTTAATTTATCTCTTCATGTAAGAAATAAAAGATCATATTAATTTACTTGATTTGGTGCTTTTCCACCATCTCGAATAGCTAGTAAGTTTTCCAATGCATTCGTTCCCATTTCCATTCTTGCTTCGTAAGTAGCATTTCCTAAATGAGGAGACAAAATAACATTATCAAAGTCTAAAAGTTCTTTTGAAAATTTTGGTTCAAATTCATAGACATCTAATGCTGCTCCTGCTATTTTTTCTTCTCTTAATGCTTGAATCAAAGCTTCTTCTTTTACTAAAGGTCCTCTTGCTGCATTGATAATAATAGCAGAAGGTTTCATCTTGTTAAAAGCTACCTCATCAACAAGGTGATGAAGTTCAGGAGCATATGCTGAATGAAGGGAAATAAAATCTGAACCCATAAGTAGTTCTTCAAAAGAAACAGATAACCAAGTTTCTGGAGTGGTTTTTGGACTTCTGGAACAATAAAGAATATTCATTCCAAATGCTTCAGCACGTTTTGCAAGTTCAAAGCCAATATTGCCAAGTCCAAAAATACCTAAGGTTTTACCTCTTAACTGATGTCCAAGCCCAAAGGTTGGTCTCCAACCTTGAAATTTTTCATTTCTCATAAAGGAATCTCCCCATACTAAATGACGAGCAGATGCTAAGAGAAGACCAAAGGTAAGTTCTGCTGTAGATACAGCAGAAGAAGGTGCTGGAGCATTGGTAACAACAATTCCTTCCTCCTTTGCACTTTGGATATCAATATTATCAAATCCAGCACCATAATTGGCTACTATTTTTAACTGGGGATTTGATGTTAGAATTCGCGCTGTTATTTTATCAGAAAGGGGACAAAGGATCCCTTCACAATCTTTAGCTCCTTCAAGAATTTCATCTTCACGTAATGGCTCTAAAGAATCATGGTATAAAATATCAAATTCTTCTTCTAATCTTTCTTTAATGAGCTGGGGCACAGGGCCTGTTACAAATATTTTCATTTAAATTCCTCCTATTTTACTGGTATCTAGATATATACCCAAAAAGATAGCTTCAAAAAATGAGTTTTGTGGTATAATGAAATATTCAGGGAGGGGGAAAAATTGAAAGAGAATAGATTGGGATATGAACCAATTCCAAAACTACTTGTGAGTATGAGTTTGCCTATTATGGGGTCGATGTTAATCCAAGCACTTTATAATATAGTTGATTCTATTTTTGTATCAAGAATAAGTGAAGATGCTCTAGCAGCAGTATCTATGGCTTTTCCATTACAAAATCTTTTAATATCAACAGCAGTGGGAACTGCCGTAGGGATGAACGCACTTTTGTCCCGTTCCTTAGGTCAGAAGAAATTTGAAAAAGCAAATAGAACAGGGGAACATGGACTTATCTTAGGAATTCTTACATCCTTTCTTTTTGTATTATTTGGAATTTTTGGGACTCGATTTTTTTATGAAACACAAACAAATTCAGAAATGATTATTCAGCATGGAGTAGAGTATTTAAGAATTGTATCTCTATTTTGTGTGGGAATTTATATACAAATTACAAGTGAAAGACTTTTACAGTCCACTGGGAAAGCTTTTTATTCGATGATCACTCAAAGTATAGGGGCAATTATCAATATTATTCTAGACCCTATATTAATTTTTGGTTTACTAGGATTTCCGAAATTTGGAGTTGCTGGTGCTGCGTATGCAACAGTAATAGGACAATTTTGTGGTGCAGGAACAGGTATTTATTTAAATCATAAAGTAAATCATGACATTCAATTAAGTTTTAAAGGATTCCAATGGGATTGGAAATTAATTAGAGAAATGTATGCTGTAGGATTACCTTCTATATTAATGATGTCTATTGCATCCTTTAGCACGTACTTTATCAATAAAATTGTAGGGGTTTTTACATCCACTGCTGTTGCAGCTTTTGGCATTTTTGTAAAAATTCAAAGTTTTGTACTAATGCCTTTATTTGGAATGACCAATGGAATCGTGTCCATCATAGCTTATAATTATGGAGCTGGAAAGACAGATAGATTGAAAGAAACCATGAGACTTGGATTAGTGGTAGGTTCTATAATGACCATTACAGGCTGTGTCGTCTTATTAATCGGAGCACCATCAATATTAAGAGCTTTTGACGCAGGGAAAGAAATGATGGATATCGGTTTAGTTGCTCTTCGTCGTATTAGTATTTCTTTTATTTTAGCTGGTGCCTCCATAGTATGTTCAGCAATTTTTCAAGCATTAGGGAATGGAGTTCTTAGTATGTTTATATCATTTGTCAGACAATTGATTGTCTTAGTACCTTTAGCATACTTACTAAGTTTAACCCATAATTTGGATGCGGTATGGTTTGCTTTTCCTATTGCAGAAGTAATTTGTTTAGCACTATGTATTTATTTTTTGAAAAAGGTTGTAAAAAAAGAAGTAGATAATAATCCTAACTTGAAATACGAAAAAGTGGCAGAATAATCTGCCACTTTTTTAATTTCCTAAGATGGAAGTAGCTAATGTATCAGCTAAAACTTGTAATTCTTCCATTTGTTCTGAAGTTCTACGTGATAATATATTAAAAGTATCTCCAATTTGTTCTACATCTTTCATATTTTGTAAAAATTCCTGAACTTGTTTTTCAGCTTGTCCACCCCAAGACTTACTAACCGTTAATGCGTATTTACGGTTTTGATAATTTGTATGGGTTAGTTCATTCATTAAATTATGCATAGGGTAGTATAAATTTGTATTATAATTAATCACATGAAAAACAGCATGGGAGTATTGAAATAACTTTGCCATTATCGTTGTTGGATCTGTTTGGGAGATATCAAACATTTGAATGTTTCTTACCCCTCGTTCAGCTAAGAGAATGGAAAACTCCTCTGCCAAGTCCTTAGAATTACCGTACATAGAAGCATAAACTTGAACCACTCCTGTAGTCTCTGGTGTATAAGAAGACCATTTTTGATACAAATCTAGGATAAGACTAATATTCTCTTCATCTCGAAAACAAAGAGCATGAAGTGGGAAAATTTCTTTGATTTCCACATCTTCTATTTTTTTAAAAAGTTTTTGAACAGGGGCACCATGACGTCCAACGATGTTTATATAATATCTTCTCATTTCGTCAATCCATTCATTCATATCTACTTCATCAGCCCAGTAATTTCCATTAAGAGCCTTGAATCCTCCAAAGGCATCTGCAGAAAAGAATCGTTTATCCACAGAATCATAGGTCATAAAAACCTCTGGCCAGTGAACCATTGGTGCCATAATAAATTGATACTTATGATTTTTTGTTTCTAAAGTATCTCCCTCTTTAATCACTCTAGCTTGTCCAGACTCTATTGCATCATAAAAATAAAACTGCTTTAGAAATTGAAAACTTTTCTTGTTTCCAATAATAGTCATTTTAGGATATTTTTTTAACATGATAATAATCCCTGCACAGTGATCAGGCTCTACATGTTGTATCACCATATAATCAATAGGTCGATCTTCTAAAATATTATCAATATTTTCTTGCCAATCTCGTAAGACTGCAGAATCAACAGAATCAAATAGGACTACAGCATCTTCATCCACAATTAGATAGGAGTTGTAGGCAACTCCTTCTCCATTGGTAAGAGGGATGATGTTTTCAAACATATTAATCCGACGGTCTGACCCTCCAACATTATAAATATCCTTTCCCATTTTACGATAGGCCATAGATACCTCCTTTTTAATTTTTCCATTTCTTTCTACTTATATTTTATTAAATAAATGAAATTATTTTACCAATTTATAGTGATAATTTTTATAAAATGATGAAAATATAGGAAATATTCAAAATATTAATGACACATTTTTGAAAAATCCTAATATTTCTCAAGTAAAAACATAATGTAACACAATATCATAAAAATAAACGAAGTATTTACACTTTATAAATACAAAAATTTAATAAAATAAAGGAAAGAAAAGGAAAAAGCGTAGATGGAAGGAGGGAATATGGAAAAGAAAAGAAAATTAAAGTTTCCCGACACGGCATTTTTATTGATGGTAATCATTTTTATTGCAGCATTATTAACCTATATTGTACCGGCAGGGGAGTTTGATCGAATTACAGATGAAGAAACTGGAAGAACTTTAGTACAAGCAGGAACCTATCACTTGACACAGGGGAACCCCACTTCTTTAGTGGAACTTATGTCTTCTGTTTTTCGTGGTTTAGTGCGTGCTAGTGAAATTGTAGCTTTTGTATTTGTTGTTGGAGGTAGTTTTGGAATAGTATCTAGAACAGGAGCTATTGCAGCAGGAATTTCAGCCCTTATTAAAAAACTACATGGGTCAGAATCTATATTAATCGCTTTGATTATGACGGTCTTTGCTATTTGTGGAGCTACTTTTGGAATGGCAGAAGAATCACTACCCTTTGTAGTTATACTGGTGGTAGCAGCGTTGAAAATGGGATATGATCCTATTGTTGGAGTTTCCATGGTAGTTGTTGGAATTTATTGTGGGTATTCACCTGGTCCTCTAAATCCCTTTAATACAGGGATTGCCCAAGGAATTGCAGAATTACCTACATTTAGTGGTATTGGTCTTCGATTACTATTGATGGTTGGAGCCTTGATCATTGCTATTTTCTTTACGATTCGTCATGGTCATAAATATAAAAAAGAAAATAACGACAATGATGCTATTTTAGCAACTTATGAAATACCAGAAGAAAGAGATCTTAATAAAACGGATATCCTTGTATTATTAACATTAGCTGCTACGATTATCGGATTGATTTTTGGAGTAGTGAAATATGGTTGGTACTTTATAGAAATATCTGCTCTATTTTTTGGTATGGGAATTCTTGTAGGATTTATTTATCATAAAACTAACCTAGAAAAAATAGCTTTAGATTTTGTTGCTGGAGCTTGTGAAATGACGACAGCAGCAATCTTTATCGGTTTATCAAGAGCTATTTTAGTAATACTGGAAGATGGAATTATTATGGATTCCATAGTATATTATTTATCTCTACCTTTAGGGAAATTAAATAATGTATTTGGGGCTTGGGGAATTTATATTTCTCAAGGATTAATTAATATTTTCATTCCTTCTTCAACAGGGCAAGCAGTAGTAGTTATGCCTATACTATCTCCATTATCAGATGTTATTAATGTTAGTCGTCAAACTGCTGTACTAGCATACCAAGCAGGAGATGGATTTTGGAATATGATTACACCTACACATTCTGTATTAATGGCTTCCTTAGGTTTAGCAAAAGTTCCATTTGGAAAATGGTTTAAATTTGCTTTTCCACTAGTACTTGCTTGGACGATTTGGGTATTTGTTGTTCTTGCCATTGCAGTTATTATTGGATATGGTCCATTTTAATCTAAAGAAGGTATCCGTTGCCATAAGTAGTAATACTTTTTAAACGAAGTATAAAAAATTTCCACTAAAAATTAGTGGAAATTTTTTGTAGAATTATAACTTTTATAAACTTAGATTAAGACTTTTTAATAACATCTAGTATTTCGTGGATATCTGGTAATTGGGAAGGTTCATATTCCTTTGACCAAAGTACTTTCCCATTTTCATCAATTAAAACACAACCACGTCCACTTGCTCCAGAATCCTCTTTAAAAATTCCAAATGCCTTTGACATTTCCCCAAGGGGGTGGAAGTCAGATAGAATTCTTAAGTTAGAAAGACAAAGGGCTTGTGCCCATGCTTTCTTTGCAGGTTGGGGGTCAACAGAAACTCCAAAGGGAAGAATATGGTTCTTTTCAAAAGTTTCATAATTCCTTTCAAGGGCTCTCATTTGATCGGTGCAAACTGGAGTAAAGGCAAGGGGATGCCAAGATAAAAAATATTTTTTACCCTTTAGATCTTCACTTTTCACATGTTCTCCATTTTGGTCAACTAAATCAAAATCTGGAGCTTGTTCTCCCTTTTTTATAAATTCTTTCATGAATACCTCCTAGATACATCCAATTACTTAATATTTATAGATCTATTATTATTCATACCCTTGATAAACTTATTATAACAAGGGATCTTTTTAGGTAATATAAACTATTTACGATCTACCAAGGATTTTAAGAACATACCAACAGTAGGAGAAAATCGTTCCAAATCTGTAATATAGGCGAAATCTGTACCGTAAATAAATTGCTGATTAGATACATCTTCTTCTTCGCCAGTAAAAACACCTAGGACAGAAAGTCCCTTTAATCGACATTGTAAAACTTCCTTTGCCGTATCCATAAGTGCTTCTTGTCCCTCGTAGTTAATTCCATTTACCCCAGGTTCCCCTACCATACCAATATTAACCTTATCATTTGGTTTTCCATCATTTAGTACAATTAAAATTTGATGTTCCGAGGTTTCTTGCATAGTTCCAGCAACTACTTTTATAGCTAGACCATCTCGGTTACTTCCTGAAGAATGGTACTGAAAAATATCCCTGTTTTTACTAATGGGATCATTGTAATCTCGGAACTCACGAAAAACTAAGTAGTTAAAAAGATTATGAAAACCTAAAACCCTTGTAGGGATATTTAGCTTTGTTAAAGCTTCTGTAATAATATAGGCTTGGATGGCAACTTCAGATTGCCTTTCGTCTTGGGATCCACTGGCATCTAAAAGAATATCCACAGATAAAGTTCCATAGTCATTTTTTTGTGTCCTTTGAAAAATCTTCCCATCTCCTAAATATTCTTGACGCCATAATTTTGAAGGAATCAAAGTACCTGTGGTAGACATACTCACTTCATCTTCCAAGTCTTGTAAAATAGACTTTTTTAGAATTTCCATTAATTGTAAAATCGCTCGTCGATAAAGAGTAGCATCTTCGTTCCATAATCTCTTAGTTTCTAACTCTCGATTAATAATTTCGTCACGATAATACCTACTAACAATATCATCTTCAAATTCGCCTCTAGTGGTAAACAATCGAATACCACGATGAATTCCTGTACAAAACTTTTCTTCTAAGGCATTTATTTCACCTTGAGGTAATATACACCTGCCGTAATGATGTTTTACCTTATCTGCTGTTTTTGCATCTTTTTCAGAAGATACATGTAAAGTTGGAGACAAATCATCTTCATCTCTTTCCACCATATTTTCAAATAAATTCATAGTAAACTCTGCAGATTCAATGAGATATTTTTCTAAATCCTCTTCCGCTGTTTTAGGTAAAATACTCTTTCTAGAAAATGGTTTCGGTGTTTTTTTCCTTTTTACTTTGAAAGTCTTTTTTTCTTCCTCTTCTTCAAGCCTATCTTTAAAATAATTCTTTGCTCCAGAAATATAAAAATGGCGATGAAATATAGTATCGAACTGTTCCAATAAATCTTCAGTATCTTTAGGATAGGGAAGATCTAAAATCCCTTCTGCTAAAGCAACATGAAGAGGTGTGGTCATCGGAACCTTTTTTAAAACGAGACAAAAATAAGTATATTCAATTTCTTCAGAAAAAGTTTTTCGTCCATATTTATCATAAAACTCTAATCTATCTTTAAAGTAGGGAAGCCGTTTAGAAGCTGCTCCTGGTCTATATTTTTTTAATAATGGATACAAATGATGATCAAAAATAAGCTCTGCAACTTTTCGTAAATCTTTTCGATTATTTAAAGAATTTATATAGGTTTGAAAATACTCATTCACTTCATCCTTTTTAAAAATAAGGGCAGAAAATCCTTCTAAGGCATTAGGATAAAAATCCTCTTGAAAATTTCCTCTATTTTCAAAAATAGGATCTCCTGTGGCAACCCTATGATTTTGTGCCATAGTCCAAATTAAATTTTCTCTTCTTAAATCTCGTTTCATACTATCACTTAAAAAGTTCCTTTGCATCTAAATCCTTAGGGATTAACGTATCAATAATATCTCTTACAATTTCTTTTTCATAGGAATCGAAACTTTTATCCACCATTCCCATATCTAAAGATTGTCCAATAGAAAGTCCTCGTTTCATCAATTGTATCGCAGCCATAAGACCTCGTAAATCAATGGGTTTAGATGAAATTTCAGAATGGAGACTTTTTTCTTGTAAATCTAAGAAAAGGCGGACAAATAATTTAATATATTCATCCTTTAATGTAGTTTCTTCTTCTAAAATTTCCTTAAAATCCTCTGGGGATATTGTAGGCATATCAATAACTAAAAACCTTGATACCAGTGCTTCATTAAGTTCCCTTGTTCCAATATAACCATAATTCATGGTACCGATAAATCTTGTGGCCTCATGAAGAGGAAGTAAATGATAACCTGGCACATCTAAAATCCGTCGATAGTCTAAAGCAGAGTGAATCACAGATAGAGCTTCATTTTTTGCCATATTAATCTCATCTAAAATAGCAAAACCACCTTTTTCAGCAGCTAAATATATAGGACCTGGTCGCAACCTAACTTCCCCTCCAGCAAAGGTATCAGCACCAATAAGACCTGCTGAATCAGTAGTAACATTTAAAGAAACATTCCATTGGGGACGACCAAATAAAAGTGCTAAATTTTCACAAAGAACATTTTTTCCTGTGGCCTTTGGACCAGAAAGTAAAAGATGTTGCCCTTCTAACACCCCTGTAATCACTTTATTCCAAATTTCTCTTCCATAATATTTATACCTAGGGTTGGGAATCCGAACTTGGTATTTTTCTTCCACACCATGTTCTTTTCGAAAATCCTCTACCCCTTTTAGAAGTTCTGGTTTCACGCCGTGTTTTTCTAAAAAATCCATTAAAATTTTATATTCCATATTATCTCCTTCTTATATCCATTCATAGTTCTTGTATCATTGTAACACTTTTACCCTTGGCTTCAATAAAAAATTGTGGAGGATGAGAGAAAATAAAAGAATAAAAAAATCTTCATCCCATATCAATAAAAAGAGAAAGGATCCTTTTATGAAAGATAAATAGTATTCACCTAAAAGTAGTATGTCTTAATGATCTTACTTTAGAACAGCTTGATAAAAGGAAAATCATAAGAAATACTTGAAACATTTTTTATTCATGTTATAATAAATCATGTTACAAAAATTTTCCGAGATGTAGCGCAGTTTGGTAGCGTACATGTCTGGGGGACATGGGGTCGCAGGTTCAAATCCTGTCATCTCGACCAAAAAACACCTTATTTCCTTTTAGGTTATAAGGTGTTTTCCTTTTGTTATTAGATCTTATTAGAAAAATATCTTAGATGTACTCTATAAAAGATCCCTTGAAACAAGGAGTTTCCTATGTACTAGGGAATATATTATAATCTTACAAGAAAATAAAGAATTTATTCTTACACAATTTTATTTTAAATATGTTATAATACTTTTGTATTGGAAGGTTATATTTTTCCTTAGGAGGGTACCATGGCCACTTGGTTTTTATATTCCCATCTGTTTAGAAGAGCAAGAGGGGATAATGTCAAGTTGATAGGTTTCTCTGTACTTTTTAATAGGGAAGGTATAAATAAAATTATAATACCGTTTTCCCCCTTTATGAAATGGGGTCAATTATGGTATCTTTGTGGAAATATTTTTATTATGGTGGACAATTCTATAGCTGGGTTTTTGTACCCTTTTTTCGAAGGCTTTGAGTGGATTCAAATGCCTTTTTTTAATGGAAGGAGTTAAGAATGGAAAAATTATATGAAGGAAAAGCCAAAGAAGTCTTTAAAACTGATGTAGATAATGAAGTTATTATTCGCTACAAAGATGATGCTACAGCAGGAAATGGAGAAAAGAAAGATGTTTTTGAAGGAAAAGGTCCTTTGAATTTAGCCATTACCACCTTAGTTTTTGAAAAGCTAAAAAAAGAAGGGATTCCAACCCATTTTATAAAAACTTTAAATGAACGTGATATGTTAGTGAAAAAAGTAGTCATTCTACCTCTGGAAGTGATTGTGAGAAATATTTCTGCAGGGTCTTTTGCTAAAAGATATGGTGTGGAAGAAGGGATTGTTTTTCATAAGCCAATATTTGAAATTTCTTATAAAAATGATGATTTAGGTGATCCATTAATGTGTGAAGATCATGCCATTGCTCTAGGTTTTATAACGAAAGAAGAATATGATTATATCAAGAATATGACTCTAAAGATTAATAAACTATTACAGAAAATCTTTTTAGAGATTCGTTTAAAACTTGTAGATTTTAAAATTGAATTTGGAAAAGATAGAGAAGGGAATATTCTACTAGCAGATGAAATATCTCCAGATACTTGCCGTCTTTGGGATGTGGAAACTAACAAAAAATTTGACAAAGATATTTTCCGTCGTGACTTAGGAAATTTAATAGAAGGTTATGGGGAAGTTTTAGATAGATTGAGAGGCTAATATGTGTGGAATCATCGGTATGTTTTCCGATAAGGATGTTACAAAACCCTTATTTTATGGACTTTCCAGTTTACAACATCGAGGACAGGAATCAGCAGGTCTTTCTATTGGGAATGGACAAGAAATTATCCGTAAAAAGGGTATGGGCTTAGTTACAGATGTTTTTACTCCTAGTATATTAGAGGAATGGAAAGGTAATGTTGGTATTGGTCATGTTCGCTACTCTACTTCTGGTGGTAGCTATGAATATAATTCTCAACCCCTTATGGCTTTTGCCAGAGGAGAAACTTTAAGTCTTGCCCATAATGGAAATTTAATTAATTATCAAATTTTAAGAACTAGACTTGAAGAAGAAGGAATGATGTTTCAAACAACGATAGATTCTGAAGTGATCCTATATCTTATCTCACGTTACTATCATGGAGATATTGTAGATGCTATACGAAAAACCATGGATCTTATTGAAGGGGCCTATGCTATTGTATTGATTTTAAAAGATACTCTTGTTGCTTTCCGTGACCCTTACGGAATTCGGCCATTAGTTCTTGGAAAAAAACCTGGAGAAGGAACCATTGTTTCTTCTGAATCCTCTTCGGTGGAAATTATGGGAGGACAAGTTTTAAGAGATATTCACCCTGGAGAGATTGTAGTGATTGATAAATCAGGACAACAATCCTATCAGTACAAACATGAGCAAAAAACACCGAAACATTGTGTTTTTGAATATGTATATTTTGCAAGAAATGACGCCACTTTAGATGGGGTAAATGCGTATATGTTTCGCCGTCGATGTGGGGAAATTCTTTATGATGAAGCTCCTGCTAATGTGGACTTGGTAATACCTGTTCCTGACAGTGGAATTCCCTCTGCTATTGGCTATTCCCAAAGGTCTAAGATTCCATTAGCTGAAGGTCTTGTGAAAAATCGTTACATGGGCAGAACCTTTATAAAGCCAAGTCAAGAAGAAAGGGAAATGGCAGTTAAATTAAAATTAAATCCATTAACCCATGTTGTGATTGATAAAAAAATAGTTTTAGTGGATGATTCCATTGTTCGAGGAACAACTTCGGCGAATCTTATTCGACGGTTACGAGATGCAGGGGCAAAGGAAGTCCATATGCGTATCACTTCTCCTCCTGTTATTAATCCATGTTACTATGGGATTGACACTCCACAAAGAAGTAAATTAATTGCAGCTAATTATTCTATAGAGGAGATTCAAAAGAAAATTGGTGCTGATTCTTTGGCTTTTATCAGTTTAGAAGGGCTTGATAAGGCTACGAGAATTCAAGGAGAGCATTTGTGTAAAGCTTGTTTTGATGGTGTATATCCTGTGGATCCCATCGTGTTATAAAGGAGGCTTATATGAAATTAACATATTCCGATGCTGGAGTGGATATTCGAGAAGGTAATCGTGCTGTGGAATTGATGAAAGAATCTGTTAGGTCTACTTATACCTCAGGAGTTATTGGTGATATCGGATTATTTAGTGGAGGTTTTAGTTTAAAAGAGTTCACTTCCATGGAAGAACCTGTACTTTTAGCTTCTACTGATGGAGTGGGAACAAAGGTCCTTATTGGACAAGAAATGAATATCCATAATACACTAGGGATTGATTTAGTTGCTATGTGTGTCAATGATTTAATTTGCCAAGGGGCGAAACCTTTATTCTTTTTAGACTATATTGCTACAGGAAAATTAAAAGGGGAAAAAATAGGGAAAATTGTTGATGGAATTGCTGAAGGTTGTCGCCAAGGTAATCTAGCTCTTATTGGTGGAGAAACAGCTGAAATGCCTGGACTATATCAAGAAGATGAGTATGATTTAGCAGGATTTTCTGTAGGAATTGCTGATAAAAAGAATCTTATTACAGGAGAAGATATTGAACCTGGAGATATTATTCTTGGCTTAGCTTCTACAGGACTTCATTCTAACGGGTATTCTTTAGCAAGAAAATTATTTTTAGAAGAACTAGGATATTCTTTAGATCTTTTTATTCCTGAATTAGGAGAAAGTATTGGGGAAGCTTTACTACGTCCAACAAAAATCTATGTGAAAGAAATTCAATCTTTAATGGAAAAATTCACTATTAAGGGAATATCTAATATTACTGGTGGTGGATTTTATGAGAATATTCCAAGAATATTGAAAAAGGGTTTAGGTGCAAAGATCAAGGAAAACTCTTGGGATAAAGGAGCACTTTTTAATTTTATTATAAAAACGGATAAAATAGAAAAGAAAGAGCTTTACCGTTCTTTTAATATGGGAATTGGTATAATCCTTGTTATTTCCCCTAAGGATGAAATCGAAGTATTAAAGGAATTGGAAAGTCTTCACTGGAAAGGGTATTCCATTGGGAAGGTCATCCTAGGGGAAGGAGTGTCCTTTACATGAGACTGGCAGTCTTTATTTCTGGAGGAGGAACTAATTTACAAGCTTTGATTGAGGGGGAAAGGGATCATTTATTTCGTTCAAAGATTGTTTTAGTCCTGTCTTCAAATCCTAATGCGTATGGGATAAAACGAGGAAGGAATGCTGGAATCCCCACCTTTATTTCTAAAAATGAAGAAAAAATCTTAGACCTTTGTAATTATTATAAGGTGGAAGGAATTGTTCTAGCTGGTTATTTACAAATAGTTACAAACACTCTGTTAATTCCCTATAAAAATAAAATCATAAATATACATCCTTCACTTCTCCCGAAGTATGGAGGTCTTGGAATGTATGGTATGAAAGTTCATGAAAAAGTTTTTGAAAATAAGGAAAGGTATAGTGGTGCTACAGTACATATGGTTACTGAAGAAGTAGATGGTGGAAAAATGATCCTTCAGGAAGCCATTGATATTTCAAATTGTAAAAATCCAAAGGAAATTCAAGAAAAAGTACTTACTGTAGAACATAACATATTTCCAAAAGGAATTAAAATATGGGAGGCAAGTAATGAAACATGCATTGATTAGCGTTACAAATAAAGAAGGAATTGTAGAATTTGCTCGGAAGTTGGTGGAAAATAATTATAAGATTATTTCCACTGGAGGGACTTTAAAAGTATTGGAAGAAGGTAAGGTACCTGTTACAGGGATTGAGGAGTATACAAAGTTTCCAGAAATTTTAGATGGACGAGTGAAGACACTACATCCAAAGGTACATGGTGGCTTGCTCTTTAAAAGAGATACTCGTGAACATGTAAATACAATTGAAGAACTTGATATTACTCCTATTGATATGGTAGTTGTCAATTTATACCGTTTTGAAGAAAGCTATAAAGAAGGGAAAAGTCAAGAGGAGATAATTGAGAGTATTGATATTGGCGGGCCATCTATGATTCGTTCAGCTGCAAAGAATTTTAAGGATGTTTTAGTAGTAACGGATCCTCTTGATTATGATGAAGTTGTAAAAAAAATAGAAGATAACTCTGTTGATAAAGAATATCGAGAATACTTGGCTATGAAGGCTTTTTCACTTACTGCATACTATGATTCTATGATTTCCAGATATTTTATGGAAACGACAATGAAAGAAGGACCTTATTTTTCCTTTGGTCTAAAGTTAGAAGGACATTTACGCTATGGAGAAAACCCCCATCAAAATGCAAAATTATATAAAGACGGATTTGTAGATTCCTATTATTCTAATATGGAACAAATCCAAGGAAAGGAATTATCTTTTAATAATTTAAATGATTTAAATACAGCAGTGGAATTAGCAGGAGAATATTCTAAGGAGGAAGGAATCATATGTGTAGCTTTGAAACATGCCACTCCTTGTGGAGTAGGACTTGGAGGCTCCACCTTAGAAGCCTATGAAAAGGCCTTTGAAGGAGATCCTCTATCTATTTTTGGTGGAGTACTTGCTTTTAATGATGTGGTAGATGGAGAAACTGCAAAGAAAATGACGGAGATTTTCTTAGAAGTGATTGCAGCTCCAGATTTCACAGATGAAGCATTATCTATTTTCAAAGAAAAGAATAATTTACGATTATTAAAAATTGATGTTTCGAAAGAAAGAGTTCCTTTTGATATGAAATATGTAAGTGGAAAGGTACTCTTCCAAGAAAGTGATCGAAAAACTCACGAAGATTTTTCCATTGTTACAAAGAAAAAACCTACAACTCAAGAAGAAAAAGACTTATCTTTTGGAATGAAGGTTTGTAAATATGCTCGTTCCAATGCCATTGTTATTGTTAAAGATGGAATGACCCTTGGAGTTGGTGGAGGACAAACCTCTAGGATTTGGGCCTTAGAATCTATTTTTAATAATCATCCAGAACGTGATTTTTCTGGAGCTGTCCTTGCAAGTGATGCCTTTTTCCCCTTTGATGATGTTGTAAAGGCAGCTAAGAAAAAGGGAATTACTTCAATCATTCAACCTGGGGGATCCATTCGAGATGAAGACTCTATTAAAGCATGTGATGAAGCAGGGATTTCCATGGTATTTACAGGTGTAAGACATTTCCGTCATTAAAAAGGAGCAAGGGATGAAAATTTTAATTATAGGTAGTGGTGGAAGAGAGCATGCTCTAGGAATGGCATTGGCAAAAGAAAATAGGAAGCTTTATTTTGCCCCTGGAAATGGTGGGACAGAAGAGATTGGTACAAATATTAATATATTACCAACAGATATTTCAGGGTTACTAAAGTTTGCAGAACAAGAGGGTATTGATTATACCGTTGTGGGACCTGAAGATCCATTGGTTCAAGGAATCGTAGATGAATTTGAAAATCGAGGAATGGAAATTTTTGGTCCAAGAAAAGAAGGGGCTTTACTAGAAGGAAGTAAAGAATTTGCCAAAGAATTTTGTATTCGCCATAAGATTCCAACAGCAAAGTACTTTGTTTCTTCTAATAGGGATGATGGAAGAGATAGGGCTTTAGAATTTTTAAAGGAAGACGGCATTGTTGTCTTGAAAGCAGATGGACTTTGTGCTGGAAAAGGGGTAACCATTGCGAAATCAGAAGAAGATATAGAAATCTTTCTAAGGGAAATGTTTGATGAAAATAAATATGGTAAAAAACGTCTCCTTGTGGAAAAATTTTTACCAGGTTTCGAAGTAAGTTATCTTTGTTTTACCGATGGACATGTAATTCGTCCTTTAGCTTCTTCTAGAGATCATAAAAAAATATTTGAAGGAGAAAGAGGGCCAAATACTGGAGGAATGGGAACCTATAGCCCTAATGATGGAGCTGACATTTACAGAGATGAAGTAGAAGAAAAAATCTTGAATCCATTTTTAAAAGGGTTACAAGAAGATGAGATAGATTTTCGAGGGTTAATCTTTATTGGTTGTATGATTACTAAGGAAGGTATCTCTGTCTTAGAATTTAATACAAGATTTGGTGATCCGGAAACCCAATCTGTTCTCCATCGTCTAGATACAGATTTACTTGAAGTGATGATGGGAACATCTAGAGGACAATTAAAAAATATAGAAGTGAAAGAAAATAATCATAAAGTTGTTTCTGTGGTGCTCGCTTCCAAAGGATATCCAGGGGAATATGAAAAAGATAAGATTATAACAGGATTAGATTCTGTTAAAGATGTTTTTGTATACCATGCAGGAACGATGAAAAAAGGAAATCATATCCTTACAAATGGAGGACGTGTTCTTTGTATTACGGCCATTGGAAAAACTTTTTCAGAAGCTTATAAAAAAGCCTATCGTGAAGTGAAAAAGATTTATTTTGAGGGAATGGTCTATCGACAGGATATTGGTCCTCTTGTACAAAGGGTTTATGTGAAAAAGAAAAAAGAATTTGACCAGGAAGGTCCTTTAATAAAAAAAGAGTTGACTGAATCCCTTTCATTCCCTATAGAAGAAGTGGAAATCTATCATCGATATGATATTGAACATCTTCCTAAAGAATTATTAGAAGAAGTTATAACAAAGGTATTGTCCGAGCCTCCTGTAGATGAAGCTTACAGTGGGAAAGAGGCGTTTCTTTTAGAAAAGAATTTGGACCATCCCATTGTTATTGAGTACTTACCTGGACAGTTTGACCAAAGGGAACAGGGTATGATCGACACCATTGCTGTTACCACTGGTTTGGAAACTTTAGGTAAAGTGGCAAAGGTCCTTAATATAAAAGGAGATATTTCTATAGAAGATCTTATAAAAATCAAAGATTATTTTATCAATCCTGTAGATCAACAAGAAGGTCAATTACTAGGAATTCCCACAACATTAAAAAAATCCTATAAGAAAAATATGAAAAACCCAATATATCAAGGATTTTGTCAATGGTCAAAAGATGAATTAAAAGACTTTTTAAAAGAATATGGACTTGCCATGTCTTTCGAAGATATAGAGATGGTTCAATCTTATTATAAAACAATAGGACGTGACCCTAACGAAGTGGAGCTTGCTGTTTTAGATACCTATTGGTCAGATCATTGTCGCCATACCACCTTTAACACGGAAATCCAAGTAGAGGAATTTTCTGATAAAAGCCTTTTAGATCAAAGAATTAAAAAAGCATATAAAGAGTATGAGAATTTACATGATAAAATATCTTCTCATAAAAACCAAAGCTTTATGGATCTTGGAACTATAGTGGCTAAGGAATTAAGGGAAAAGGGAAAACTTGACGATGTAGAGGTTTCTGACGAAATCAATGCTTGTTCAGTAGAAGTATCTGCAAGGATTCAGAATCCTAAAACAAAGGTTGAAAAGAATATTCCATATTTATTTATGTTTAAAAATGAAACACATAATCACCCTACAGAAGTGGAACCTTTTGGAGGAGCCTCTACCTGTTTAGGAGGAGCGATTCGAGATCCCCTAAGTGGAAGGTCCTATGTGTATCAGGCTATGAGGGTCACTGGAGCAGCTAATCCTTTCAAAACAAAAACGATGGAAGGAAAATTACCTCAAAAAAAGATTATACAAGAAGCGATGAAAGGTTATAGTTCTTATGGGAATCAAATAGGGTTGGCAACAGGATTAACAGAAGAATTATATCATCCAGGATATGTAGCAAAGAGAATGGAAGTAGGTGCTGTACTAGGTGCTGCTCCTAAATCACATGTAATTCGAAAAAAGCCTGAAAAAGGGGATGTTATTTTATTAATTGGTGGGCGTACTGGAAGGGACGGTGTCGGTGGAGCAACAGGTTCTTCTCAAGCCCATAATATGACTTCCATTGTTGAATCCTCTGCTGAAGTTCAAAAGGGAAATGCTCCTATGGAAAGAAAACTCCAAAGACTTTTCCGAAAAAAAGAGGTGGCTTCTAAAATAAAGAAATGTAATGATTTTGGAGCAGGAGGAGTTGCTGTAGCCATTGGAGAACTAGCAGATTCTTTGATTATTTACTTGGATCGTGTTCCCTTAAAATATATGGGGCTTAGTCCAAAGGAAATTGCTATTTCTGAATCCCAAGAAAGAATGGCAGTAGTGATTGATAAAAAAGATTTAGACTTTTTTATAGAAGAATGTAAAAAAGAAAATCTTGAAGTTACCAATGTTTCCACAGTAACTGATACTGGATATATGGAAATGAAAATAGGGGAGGAAACAGTTCTTAAACTATCCCGTGAATTCCTTGATTCTGCAGGTGCCTCTAGATCACAAAGGATTAAGGTTTTAAGTGAAGATGTACCATGTTCTTTAACAGAAGATAGAGATGAAGATTTAAAGACGGTTCTTACAGAAAAATATCCTTCACAGAAAAACATGAGTCAACAATTTGACTCTACTATTGGACGAGGTACTGTTTTAGCACCATATGGTGGAAGAAATCAAAGTACTCCTGTACGAGGTATGGTTGCTGCTCTTCCGTCTTTAGAAGGAGAATCCCAAACAGTTTCTATCATGACCTATGGTTTTGATCCTACTTTAAGTGAGGAAAGTCAATTTTTAGGTGGATATTATGCTGTGGTAGAATCTTTATGTAACTTTGCAGCTCTTGGAGGAAATCCTTTAAAAGCAAGACTTAGTTTTCAAGAATACTTCCAAAGTCTCGGAGAAGATGAAGAAACTTGGAGTAAACCATTAAAATCTTTATTAGGAGCATTTACGATTACTAGAGAACTAGGTGTTCCACCGATTGGAGGAAAAGATTCTATGTCTGGAACTTTTCATGAATACCATGTTCCTCCTACATTAATTTCCTTTGCAGCAGGAGTAACTGATATTGAAAATATTATTTCACCAGAATTTAAAGGAAAGGGAAAAATAGGTATTATTGAAACGAAACTCTTGGAAGATGGCACCTTAGATATAGAAGAATTGAAGAAGAATTTTACCTTAATTCAAAGGGAAAACAATGGGAATATATTAGCACTATCTGCGATCAATCATTATGGTCTTCTTCCAACAGCTTTTCTTATGGCTTTAGGGAATGATTTGGATTTTACTATAAATTCAAAAAATACAACAGGAACAAGATATGGTTCTTTTCTTGTGGAATACCAATATCCTGTTAAAGGAATCCAAGAGATTGGGAATTTTTCTAATAAAACAATAATAAATAATGTTGAAATACCAAGAAAAGAAATTGAAAAAGAGCATTTGGGAAAACTAGATTCCATCTTTGCTCCTGAACTGAAAAGTAAACCTAAGATTAGAACTGGAAAGGTTCAAAGTCGGTATAGACCTTGTAAAAAGCCTGTACAAGTTCCGAAGGTTTTGATTCCTACATTTCCAGGAACCAATTGTGAATGGGATACTTTAGAAGCTTTTGAACGGGAAGGAGCTAAAGGAGAAATTCTTGTTTTCCGAAATAATACAATAGATGAAATTAAAGAGTCTATGGATCAATTAGCAAAGGCTATTTCTGAAAGTCAAATTTTAGTACTCCCAGGAGGATTTTCCTTAGGAGATGAACCAGATGGTTCTGCAAAATTCATAGCTAATGTTTTACGTAATAAAAAGGTGGCAAAAGCGATTGAAATATTATTAACGGAAAATGATGGTTTGATTTTAGGGATCTGTAATGGATTCCAAGGTCTTATAAAATCTGGTTTATTACCATATGGTAAAGTTATGGACCTTAAAGAAGATTCACCTACATTAACGTATAATAATAGTGGACGTCATATAGCAAGATTTATTTCCACGAAGATACAAACCTTAGATAGTCCATGGTTATCTCAAGGAGATTTAGATCAAAGCTATATTCTTCCTATTTCCAATGGAGAAGGACGTTTTATTTGTAATGAAGAAGTTTATAGAGAATTATTGGCAAAAGATCAAATTGCAACTATTTATGAAGAAACTCCTAATGGTTCTTACTATGGAATTGAAGGCCTTCTTTCTCCAGATGGAAAGATTCTAGGAAAAATGGGTCATACAGAGCGAGTATTGGAAAATCGTTGTATCAATATTCCAAATCAAGTTATCCAACCAATAATTGCATCAGGAGTTGCTTATATGAAAGGAAAAAAGAATGATTGATTATCAAAGATATAATAATCCTTTAAATACTCGATATGCCTCTCGGGAAATGTCTTATTTATTTTCCGAAGAGAAAAAATTTCAAACCTATCGGAAGCTTTGGCTAGCTTTGGCAAAAGGGGAAAAGAAACTTGGACTTCCTATTACAGAAGAACAAATTTTAGAATTAGAAGAAAATATTGAAAATATTGATTTTAAACGAGCTGAGGAAATCGAAAGTTTAGTTCGCCATGATGTGATGGCTCATGTAAAAGCTTATGGAGAACTTACACCTAAAGCTGCTGGGATTATTCACCTTGGTGCAACATCTTGTTATGTTACTGATAATACAGATTTATTGATTATGAGGGAAGGGTTAGATTTACTTTTATCGAAATTTCCTACATTAATAAAACAATTACGTGATTTTGCCTGGGAATATAGAGATTTACCTACCTTAGGGTATACCCACTACCAACCAGCACAGCCAGTAACCTTAGGAAAACGGGCTTGTCTTTGGCTTCAAGATTTAATCTATGACTATGAAGAATTAAAATACCGTAGAAATAAGTTAAGACTACGTGGAGTAAAAGGAACGACAGGAACTCAAGCCTCTTTTATGGAACTTTTCAATGGAAATGAAGAAAAGGTAAAGGAATTAGATCAAATCGTTTGTAAGGAAATGGGATTTGAAACATCCTATCCTATTACAGGACAAACTTATTCTAGAAAAATTGATACTTTAATACTACAGGCCCTTGGAGGAGTTGGACAAAGCTTGCATAAAATGACCAATGATTTACGAATTATGCAACATTTAAAAGAAGTAGAAGAACCTTTTGAAGAATTCCAAATTGGAAGTTCAGCTATGGCATATAAAAGAAATCCTATGAGGTCGGAAAGAATTTCTTCCTTATCAAAGTATGTAATATCTTTAGCTAATAATCCTGTATGGGTTCATAGCACCCAATGGTTAGAAAGAACCTTAGATGATTCAGCGAATAGACGTCTTTCCATTGGAGAAGGTTTTTTAACTACAGATGCTCTTTTAGAAATTGCTATTAATGTAACCTCTGGTCTTGTCGTCTACCCCCACAGGATCCAAAAACATTTAAAGGAAGAATTACCATTTATGGCCACAGAAAATATTTTAATGGAAGAAGTGAAACGAGGAGGAAATCGACAAGTACTCCATGAAAGAATTCGTAAACACTCTCAAGAAACAGCTAGAGCTGTGAAAGAAAAAGGCAAAAGGAATGATCTTATTTCACGAATTGGAGAAGATGAGAATTTCACATTGACAAAAGAAGAGTTAGTAAAACTAGTAGATGCTCAAAAATTTATTGGAAGAGCTTCCTCTCAAGTACAGGAGTTTCTCGAAGATATTGTAGATCCAATTCTAGAAGATAAAAGAACAGATTATACATCTACCTTAAATGTATAAGGAAAGATAAAACCCTGGTTTTCAAAAATCAGGGTTTTATCTAATAATTATTTACAGTTTGGAAACAACTATGTTCAACAAGGCATATCCATTATATAATATTAAAAAAAATAAGGAGATGTCTATGAAAATAAAAAATTTTAATCAAGGATTCATCATTGCAGTGATTGGTTCTCTAGTTGGAATCGGCGGTTTATTTATTAGTTATTTTATTTGGGGAGATGCATCTGAAGCTAAACTAACTTCCCTTTTATCTTATATTCCACCACTAATTCTCATATATTTATTATATCGTGTTTTTCAACGGGATATAGACTTTGGTATCAATGGAAATACTGCAAAGATTTACTTTACAAAAGGTTGGTATTTATTTGTCACTAGTGGGATTATACTAGGATTAGGATTACTATCATTAAAGAAAGAAATGATGGTCGTACCAAAAGTAAGTACAGTTTTAATACACTTAGGAATTTGTCTATCTACAGGACTTTTTGAAGAACTTTTATGTCGAGGGTTTTCTCAAAATATATTAGTTGAAGGAGCAATTAGAGATAGGAAAGATCCTTGGAAGGGAATTTTTACTGCTTCTCTTATTTTTGGACTTATTCACTTGATTCGTCTTATAAATAATCCAGAACTACTTATTACTACAATAACCCAAGGAATCTATGCCTTTGGAATTGGCTTGTTTTTAGGAGTTCTATACTTTAAGTATAAAAATTTATTAGTAGTGATATTACTCCATGCTACCTTTAATTTCCTAGGTTTGTTTATTGGAATTATAACCAAACCAGGGAATATTACAGGAGATATTCCTATTAGTTCTGCAATATTACAATTAGTGATTATTTTACCATTAGCTTTTATAGCTAGGAAAATGTATATAAGAGATCCTATAAAATAAGGAAAGCTGCCAATTGGCAGCTTTTTTAAAATCTTTCAATTTTATAAAAATGGATACTAAAGGGTACCATTTCTGTTTCTATACATAAATCGTCTTTCGTAGTAATTTGTAAAGTTTCTAATTTTGGCATCGTTGCTCTTTCAATATAATTCCAAGATTCCTTTGATAGAAACTCAGGATTATAAAAATTAGCCAATGTAGAATTAAAATCTCCATGATAATAATCTAAACTTTTATGAGTAATAGAATAGCTTCCTGGTAAATCTTTTAAGACAACAGAGTTTTTCCAAGAATAATTTAGCATATTGTACTTTTGCATATAAAAGTAGGAAGTTTCCGTTACGCTATATATAAGCATATAGAAAATATCCCCATCTTTAAATACAATACTACCATTGTCATTATAGATAATATCTCCTTTGATGTCATTACTTAATAACATAGTGTAGTAAAGCATATTAACAAAACCATGGCGATTAAATAAGGAAACATCGTATTTTTCCCCATCACTAACAATGGTAATACACCCAACACCGTCAATCGCCTTTAAAGTTTGGCTAAAACCTTCTAAAACCACAGTATTGAAAAAGGAATTCCATAGTTTTCGGTCTAATAGGGAAAGATTGAAGTAGAGATAAAATCTTGTGATATAAACTTTAATATTCCAATTTTCCCTTATTGTATTTGTACACTTTGACAAATCTTCAATGATTCTTTCGTAAGTATAAAGGAGATGGTCTACATTTGAATTCCCTGATTCTGAATCCTTTTCATCCACAGAAAGGGAAAGGAAACTTGGAAGGAGATATTGTGCCCTTAGCCCTTCTAATACTTTATCAAGATAAATAACATTTTGAAGATTAACCTCAGAAACTTGTACTCCCCAGTTTAAATGGTTCTTATAAACGCTTTTTTGTAGATTTTGTATTAGTTTTTTTAGTAAGATAGCTGCATCATAAGTTGATTTTTCCACATCGGAAGAGTGGAGAATATTTCCAAGAGAAAATTCAAGAGATATGTTTTTCATCGTCTTAAAATCAATAATTGAGAAAAAGTCAAAAAATTTTCTTTCATCAAAAACATCTAAGAGAACTTCCTCCCCATTCTTTTTGATTAAATCGTCAAAACTATCATAATTTAAAGTTACAAAATCAACACTAATAATAAACCCACTATCTTTTGCAAAATGTCTTAAAATATTAACTAATGTAGATTGCTTTAACGTAAAGAAAGATTCATTTCCTAAATCAATGAAAAATTTTCCGTCATTACGATATAAAAGCTTTAGTCGGTAATTATCGTATTCTAAGTCGTTAAAATATTTTAGTTTATTCTTAGAAAAAGCAATGTTTTCTTCAAACCGAAATTGACGAAAATCTGCTAAGTTTTTCCAAACTGGTTTGAATTTCTGGATGCTTTCATATTTTTCTACTACATGATGGGTATTTCTTTCTTCTTTTTCTCCAGTACTAACTATACTTTGGTCATTTAAAAGAGTACTAGTGTAATCTAAATATAATTGGAAAGAAGGAGAATCAATAAATTCCATATCCATTGGAGAATCCTTCATCATTTGGCGAAGTTTTTTAAAGGAATAGCCTGTAATTAGACGTAGGGATTCCTTCATTATTTTTTCATTTCTAAAACCCGCCAAATATGTCATTTCCTGGGAAGACTTTTGTATATTATTAAAAGTGGAAGATACTCTACGAAGTCTTAAATAATCGACTAAATTGATATTAGTAATTTTTTTAAACTTACTAGATACATAAGATCTACTATAATCAAAGTCCTCAAAAATATCTTTAAGATTTTTTTGTTGAGTATCAGGATCCTGTAATTCAGTATAAAATTGTTCGGCAATAGAAATATTATTTTCTGTTTCCGTATTAATATTGGTGCGAATAATAATACTGTTAAATAATTCAACAATATGATTTAATACTACTTTAAAGTCTGTAGGCACATTATCGATTTCCATAGAACAAAGATTCCCTACAAGAACATTTAACTCAGCCCGTGCTTTATCGTCTAATACTATATGATATCCAACCATACGATTTTTAAAATGTTCATAGAAAAAGCTCTTTTTAATAGAAAGTACTAGTAAAAGAGTATTATCATTTAAAGTAAATAGAAAATCAGGGTTCATGGAAGTACTTAATAATATGTCAAAGGGCTTTACGGTGTCATAATTTTCTAAATCATACTCTTCGATTTGATTCCCAATATAATAGTAATTTCCACTTAATGGGATGATAAGATTAAATGTTAAGGGATCACATTCTATGAATTTTTCATTATATAAATGGATTGAATAAAAAGATTGATTGGTATTTTTGCTTAATAGTGACAAAGTAAGACCTCCATTCTTAAAATATAGAAATAATCCTAAAAAATAATAATTTCAACTTATAAGGAATAAATAAATCGCAAAAATATTTTTTTTCACTAACTTTCTTTATTATAGCACAAATAGTAGAGTATTTATATAAGAACCTATTGTTTAAATCTTTAAATGTAATGTAAATTTTTATAATATTATCGGATAAATATTTTTATATATGATAGTATTTATTTTATTTATTGAAATAATTAAAGTAATCTCGAGTATAATGAGTAGAAAAGAAATCGGATATTTATATGTAAATAAAAAATTCCTTTTTAAAACATATAATTTATAATGGTGTATAAGTAGATTGAAATAGTTATTATAGATTTCAAAATTTAATAATAAGGGATTCTAATAAGTTTTTGGGTATGAATCATTAAAAGGAAAGATTAGGAGGGATGATGATAGAACTTATATGTTATAAAAAATGTTCTACATGTAGAGATGTGGAAAAGAAATTGAAGGATTTAAAGGTTGAATATACGTATCGGGAAATTGATAAGGAAATCCCAAATCAAGAAGAATTAAAAGAGTGGCATAAAAAATCAGGACTTCCATTAAAACGCTTTTTCAACACAAGTGGAAAAGTATATCGAGAAATGAAATTAAAAGATAAATTACAAGATATGTCCCATGAGGATCAATATCTACTATTGTCAAAGGATGGTATGCTTATAAAGCGTCCAATTCTACTATATGAGGACCAAATTTATATTGGTCCTGATGTTAAAAAATATATAGAGTCGATGAAATAAAAGTCCCTGAAAGAGGGACTTTTATTCTAAACCTGGGTGAAACTCTTCTTTTTCTATAACCGTTCCTTGTGTGTCAGAAATCGTTAATGTAACTAAGTTTTCTTTTTTATCATACAAAGTAGTATAAATAAGTCTCGTTGACCCTATAAGATATTCGATACTTCCTTCAAAAAGTGGGAAACCCTTTGGGAAGGATTTTCCCCCGTCATGGAGTAAAGGGCTAATATATTTTCTTGTAGGAGCCTTTGAGGCTTGATAAACTTTTGCATCTCGATTCATTTCTTCCACATAAGCTTTTGCTTGCTCATAAGTTTCTATTGACAGTTTAAGACTGTATTCATCTACATCAAAATCTAGGAATAAATATTCTGGAATAATATCATATGGTCTTAGTCCTTGTTCGGAACGAACACCATATCCATAACTATATTCTCCATTTTTCTTTTTATTTAAAGCTAAACAAATATACTCATTGGCGCCGATAACACTGACAAAATCATTATTAATAAAATTATAGCCTTCATAATGGACGAAAAGATATAACTTTATTTGTCCATTCTCAGTTTCTCGACCTAATTCGTGCCAAGCTAAAGCTATGATTTCTGGTTGGCCAATATCTCTAGGTGGATAAAGTTGTTTTAAACCTTGACGAATAGCTTTTACAATATCTTTGGTAGGCTCAAGCTTTTCCTCATTTTCATAAATCCAAATATTAGAAAAGTTTATACGATCTAACTCATGATATAAATTTTGAAAGGCTTTTATAGTATCAATATTGGTATCCAATGGTCTACCTATATACATTTCTGCTTCCCTTCGTGTTAAAGGATGGTATTTTGTACCACCATTTTTAAAAGTAACATCAATTTCCTCTAGTTTTGGATACATGGAAAATAGTAAAATTGCATTTCTAGCAGTAATGTCTTTTTGAGGCTCACTCATTTCATCATCTAATGGATAATGTATGATTCCATGATTATTTTTAATTGTCATTTCAGATTGTGAAGTAGAATTTTCTCCCTTTGAAATAAAATATTGGGTTTCTTTAATTTTTTCAGGTCTATCTTTTAAAATTTCATACACAGGATCAGCTTTTTCAAATGAATGACTTTTTTCTATTCTCGGCTTTTGATAAAAAACAAATAAATATATTCCTAAAAGTCCAATGATGATTCCTGCTAAAAGAAGTAATTTTTTACCCATAAAAACCTCCTTTTCAATTTTTACATAATTAGTATATCACAAGATTTACAATTCATTACACAATTTTTAATTGGTTACAATATAGTGAAAACCTCATATCATTGTTTACATATTCCTAGTGAACTGATAAACTTATAATATTAATGGGAAGGGAAATGGTAGAAAAGATGAAAAAAACGATTGGTATTGTTCTTACCGTTATTTTAGGAATCATTCTAGCTGTATATATTGGGGGAGTTGCTTTTTTTAGCAATTATTTTTTACCGAAAACCTATATTAATGGTAAGGATGTTAGCTTAACAAAAAAGACAGAATTGGACAAAACGTATTCAAAAATATGGGATACCTTTCAATTAAATATTCAAGGAAGAAACAATAAACAAGATAAAATTTCTGCAAAAGAAATAGATTATGTTGAAAAACTAAAAAAAGGGCAAAGTGTTCCACAACTTCCTTATTATTGGTTTATATCTTCTTTACAAGATAAAAATTATAAACTAGAAAAAGACAGATCATTTAACGAACAGAAACTAACTCAAGTTATGGGGCGTTTACATGTACTTCATGATAAGGATATTACAGATCCTGTAGATGCTATGATTGGATATGAGGAAGGTAAGGGATATGTTATTATTCCTGAGGTCAAGGGTACGAGGATTGTACCACAAGCTTTACGAGAAAAAATATTAAAGGGTTTTGAAGAAGAAAGAAATGTTTTGAAACTTGATGATGAAGGATTATATGCTGACCCTGAAATCACTTCTGATAATCCTATATTAATCAACAAAACAGCATCCTTAAATAGGATAGACTCTTTTATATTAACTTATGATTTTGAAGATCGAAAAGAAGAATTAAAAGGGGAGAGTTTAGTAAACCTTCATGATCAACAACCAGATGGAACCTTAGTTCCTTCCGAAGAAAAAGTAAAAGAGTACATTGCTAATTTAGCAGCTCGATATGATACCTATCGAACGACGAGAGACTTCCAAATTACTGGAGGAGGAACGGTAAGAATCAAAGGAGGAATCTACGGGTGGCAAACAGACCAAGTAGCAACGACTGCTGCTTTATTACAAGCCATTCAAGATGGGAAAACTGTAACGATGAAACCTGTTTACAATATGGAAGCAATGAGTCGGGCAACTAATGATATTGGCTCATCTTATGTGGAAATTGACATTGCAAGACAACATATGTGGGTATATAAAGATGGACAAATGGTCACAGAAACCCCTGTTGTAACAGGAAATCCTTATGCAGGAAATGCTACTCCTACAGGTGTTGGAAAAGTATGGTCAAAAGAACAGGATCGATTTTTAACAGGAGCAGACTACCGAAGTTATGTTCGATACTGGATGCCCTTTAACTGGTCAGGTTGTGGCATTCATGATAGTTCTTGGAGAAGTCGTTATGGAGGTAATATATATAAAGGTGGAGGGAGTCATGGTTGTGTGAATACCCCTCCAGCTAATATAAAAACCGTCTTCAATAATACAGTGAAAGGTACACCAGTTGTCGTATATAACTCAGCAACTCAAAAAATTAGTTAACTAGTAGCATGACTTAAAATCATGCTACTTTTTCTTTTGTTTTCCTTAGAAAAAAGGTATAATGTTAACAATAAGTTAATAATAGTTGACAATACCTAGGAGAAAATACAATGAAAAGATTAAAGGAAAAGATTTTAGAAGGTTATGGAATAACAAAAGAAGAAGCTATGGAATTATGGACTGTTCCACTAGAGGAATTAAAATCCTATGCCAATGATATACGAGAATTTTACTGTGGATCCTCTTTTGATATATGTACCATTATCAATGCTAAATCAGGGAAATGTTCAGAAGATTGTAAATTTTGTGCTCAAAGTATACATTACTCCCAATCTATCTTAACCTATCCTTTATTAGATGAAGATAAAATTATCACAGATGCGAAAAAACAGGAAGGTCAAGGGATTCGTAGATATAGTTTAGTTACTTCAGGAAGAAAATTATCAAAAAGTGATTTACAATCAGTAGTCCAAATTGTAAAACGGTTACGAGATGAAACTTCTTTAAATATTTGTGTTTCTTTCGGACTCCTTACAGAAGAGGAATTTAGACAATTAAAAGAAGCAGGTGTTTCTCGTGTCCACAATAATTTGGAAGCAAGTAAAAATTATTTTTCAAAGATTTGCACAACTCATTCCTTTGAAGATAAGATGAAAGCCATATCTAATGCTATGAATGCTGGCTTGGACATTTGTAGTGGGGGTATTATTGGAATGGGAGAAACTTTAAAAGACCGAGTGGATTTAGCCTTTGCTCTTAAAGATTTAAATATTAATAGTGTACCTATCAATGTATTAAATCCAATTCCTGGAACTCCCTTTGGAGATTTAGACCCCTTACCCTATGAGGAAATTCTTAGAACTATTAGTATCTTCCGTTTCATCCTTCCAGATAGATTTTTACGTTTAGCTGGGGGACGTGCATTATTTCCTGACAAGGGTAGAGAGGCTTTACGCAGTGGAATCAACGCATTTATTAGTGGAGATATGTTAACCACCGCTGGAATTTCTACAAAGGATGATTTAAAAATGATAGAAGAAGAATTTTCTTACTACTAAATACTAAAAAAGAGTGATTTCTCTTTTTATTTTTTATGGACTATGGTATATTTTAAATAGGGGTATGGGGCTAAAGTGAGGTTTAAATGATAAAAGAAAATTACAGTGTGAAGGGATGTTTCTTACAATCTAAAGAGGAATATTTCCTTTTTACCTTTATTTGGAGTAAAGACCATGAAAAATAAGAAAATTTTACTTATTGGTCGCTCGTCCTCTGGAAAGACAACTTTATTAGAACATTTACTTTATGGATCTTCTTCTTGTAAAAAAACCCAGTCTGTCGAACGAGTAAAGAACTTTATAGATACTCCAGGTGAGTATATAGAAATTCCAACTTTCTATAATGCTCTTATCATCACTTCTTATGATGCTGATGTGATTATGCTAATTGGAGAAGCAGTGGAACATCATTCTATTTTTCCACCAAATTTCGGTTCCGCTTTTCGGAAACCTATTATTGGCGTAATTACAAAAGTTGATCAAGGAGGATCCGTTGATAGAGCTCGGGAACATTTACAAAAGGCTGGAGCAAAAGATATTTTTATAATTGATTATCGGAAGCCAAAAACTTTAGTAGAATTAGAAAATTACTTAAGTAAAGACCTTCTCCTTTAAGAGGAAGGTCTTTTTTCATATCTATGCAACTAATAATAAAAGTTCACGAATATCTTTTAAAGTCATAGGAATTGGATTGTACGAAATATCCTGACTTTTATAAATATCATTAGCCAAATCATCCATAGATGCAATTAAATCGCCATAGTCAATACCAATTTCATGTAATTTTTGAGGTAAATGTAATGATTTACGAATACTTTTAAAATTCTCTACAAATGCTTGAGCATTTAATTCATCATGGTTGTAATGGAAATTAATTTTCCTTGCTAACTTAGCATATTGTGCTTTGATCATATTATTTTTTATATTAAAGTTTATAATTTCAGGCATTAAGATAGGAAAATATTGGTATAAATCCCCATCAAAATATTTGTATAAATACAAAGAGATTAACCAACTTAATCCTATGGAAGATTGGTTTAATGCTAAACCGGACATAACAGAGCCTAATTGTATTTGATTTAAAAGTAGACTATAGTCTAACTCATTAAGTAATAATATGGAACGATTCATAATCTTTAAGCTACGATTAGAATAAAGAGTAGAAAAATCATCTGCCATTGTAGAAATATAGGCGTCAATATTGGAACATATTGCCATAAGGACCATATACTTTATCTTTTCTTTATCGATGGTACTAGCCATGGATGGAGATAAAATAAGGATATCTGGTATTAAATGATCGCTACTAATCCACTGTAGGGTTTTTGAGTTTTTGTCTACCATAAATGCCGTCTTAGTAATTTCAAAACCACCAGCAGTAGGAACAGGTATATGGATATGGGTTGGTTTTTGATTAAGTTTATTCATAGATTGGTAGGTATTAATTACATAATAATTAATTAATTTTGTATAGTTTATTAAAGAAAAATCCCCTAATGTAATAATAATTTTAGGTTCAAATTTTATCGTTAATAAAACACTTTGTTCAATATTATTTAAAGTAGGGTACTGTTTTTCAGAAACATAAATGATCTTAATTTCACGATTCCTTAAAGCTGGATATATTTGTTTATTGTATTGATTCAAATATTTATATTCCATAAAAATAAGTACTTTACCGGGATTTAATGTATCTAAGATTTCTAATTTCTTGTCATTATATATAATATTCGTTTTCATATTAAACCCACGCATTTTTATCCACTCCCTTTATAATAATAGAGTACCGAAATATGGAATAAAGGTCAACGGATTTAATTGACAGATTTTTCTTCCGTCTATAATATTTTGTGAAAATCGGATACTTTTTTATGAATTAAAGAAAATGTTATAGGATTATTTCGCTTATTCTCAAAAACAGGTTATAATCATAGTAGGTATTAGGGGTGATATCATGAAAATATTGTCGTTATTTGATATTGTTGATTTACACGTTTTGCAGGAGATGCAAGACAGTTTTTCTACAGTAACAAAATTGGCTATGGTTATTGTAGATTATCGGGGTAAGCCAGTAACAAAATATAGTAATTTTACAAATTTTTGCAAGTTTATGAGGAGCAACTCTATTTGTAGGAAACTATGCTTTGACTCAGATGCATATGCTGGGATAAAAGCAGCTAGAAATTCTGAACCTTATATCTATAGTTGTTATGCTGGATTAGTAGATATTGCCATTCCCATTGTGTTTCAAGGGCAAATGTTAGGTTCTATTTTAGCCGGTCAAGTTCGTACATCAGATGAAGATTTTCCTGAGCATATTTTAGACGATCGAGAAATGGCAGATAGATACTTGAATCGAGAAGAAGCAAAAAAATTATTATCGGAAACACCTTTAGTGAAAAGTCAGGATTTAAGAGATTCTGTGAAGATGATTCATATTTTTTCCAATTATATTGTAGAGATGGGTATTAGTAAATCTGCTCAAAGAGAATTGGCAGAAAAAAACGAACGATTGAAACATGAAATGGATGTAAAGGTTTCTTTAGAAAAGACATTGAGAGAATCTGAAATCAAAATATTAAGATCTCAAATCAATCCCCATTTTTTATTTAATGTTTTAAATAATATTAATAATCTTGCTATGATTGAAGAGGCTGATAAAACATCAGAAATGGTATATACCTTTACAGATATGCTTCGCTATACAATGCAAAATGATAGTTCCAACGAGGTAACTTTAAGAGAAGAATTAAATTACGTAAAACAATATTTAACAATACAAAAAATGAGATTTGGTAGTAATTTAAAATATGTAATTTTTGCAGATGAGTATCTTTTGGATATACCATGTCCTTTTATGATTATCCAACCTTTAGTTGCAAATTCTATTGATCATGGTCTATTCCAAAGTCGAAACCAAGGAACGGTACGGGTATCTATTGAGGACAATGGAGAAGATATTTTAATTACCGTATTTGACAATGGTGAGGGAATGGATCAAAAGATTATAGATGAGATTTTATATGGCAATGAATCTTCGATTCCGTCAAAAACTGGAATGGGCATTGGTCTAATTAATATTGACAAGAGATTAATGTATCAATATGGAAAGGATGCTCGGTTACAAATATCATCGGAGCTTGGAAAATATACTAAAGTTCAAATTCATCTTCCTAAGAAGGAGGTGGATTATGAAAATTCTAGTCGTAGAAGACGAATTTTTGGAGCGAGAAGCTATTAGATCCCTTTTAGAAAAATCCTTACTAGATTCTTCTGTAGAGTTAGCGCAAGATGGAGAAGAGGCTGTTCGTCGAGCTACAAAATGCAAACCAGATTTGGTTCTAATGGATATAGAAATGCCAAAAATGAATGGATTAGAAGCGGCTAGGGAAATAAAAGATATCTTTCCTGAAGTATCTATTGTTATATTAACAGCTTATTCAGATTTTGAATATGCTAGGGAAAGCTTACGGATACCAGTGGATGATTATTTATTAAAGCCAATCCGAAGGGATAAACTCTTATCTGTTATCAATAGAATTCAAATGAAACAAAGGGAAGTTATAGAGATAGAAGAGTCTAATATTTCAAAAGGAGAGGTACATCCCTACTTTAAAGAAGGTAATTTAGTGGAGTTAATTAATGAAGTAGGAAGATATTTAGATACTTCTCTTGATCATGAACCTTTGTTAAAACTGAAAAAAAGTATAGATCAAGGTGTTTTAGAAACCTGTGAACAATATAGTTTTACATTAGAAGGAGATTTTGAAGAAAAGTATTTAACTTTTCAATTAACACAAAGTGATAATTCAATTTTACTTATAGGAATGGAACTTATAGAAATTCTATTTAAACAAATTTTATCCTATCGTCGTCGAGGTCAAGGAAATGAGATTGAAATAGGATTACAATTTATTGAATTACAACTAAGAGATAAGCTTACTCTTACAGATGTAGCAAATGAAGTAAATATTTCTCCTACTTATTTTTCTAAACTATTTAAAGAAAAGGTAGGTTTAAATTTTATCGAATATGTAAAACAACGACGTTTATTAAGAGGTAAGATATTACTTAGACATAGTCAATTATCTATTACAGAAATTGCTATGGAAACAGGATTTAACGAAGCAAATTATTTTTCTAGAGTATTTAAATTACAAACAGGATATAGTCCAACAGAATATAGGGAGTTAAATATATATAGCTAAAACTTAATTTTTTCCTACTATAAAGGGAAGAGAGATAGATGTTACCAAAAGTCTATCCCTCTTCCCTAATTTTTTATAATGGTTTTTTTCTAGTTCAAAATATAATAAATATGTAAAGAGAAATCTTAAAAAATTTGGGAGGTAATGTGTATGTTGAAAGAAGCTTTAGGAATGGTCGAAACCAAAGGGTTAGTAGGAGCCATTGAAGCAGCAGATGCTATGTTAAAATCAGCCAATGTTGGTTTGGTAGGTTATGAAAAGATAGGGTCTGGTTTAGTAACAGTAATGGTTCGAGGAGATGTTGGAGCAGTAAAGGCTGCTACAGATGCAGGGGTTGCAGCTGCAGACAAGGTTGGAGAAGTCGTTTCTGTACATGTAATACCAAGACCTCATACTGATGTGGAAAAGATATTACCGATACGTGCAGGGGAAGAAGGATAATTATAGGAGGATTTCTCGATGGATGAAAAATTAATGGACCAAGTGATGGAAGAAGTATTAAAGAAACTAAATAGTGGAAACACTGATGTGGTAAAAAGAAAGGATGCACCTGTGGAAGAACAAAAGGAAAGAACTAATAAAACCTTTGGAGCCAATGGAATTACTGAATTTGTTGGAACAGCCATTGGTGATACCGTTGGTCTTGTGATTGCCAATGTAGATTCCGAACTTTTGGCTTCTATGAATTTGGATAAGAGCTATCGTTCCATTGGAATCATTGGTGGTAGAACAGGAGCAGGACCACAAATCATGGCTGCGGATGAAGCAGTAAAAGCAACTAATACTGAAATTATTAAAATCGAACTACCTCGAGACACTAAAGGTGGAGCTGGACATGGTTGTTTAATTATTTTTGGAGCAGATGATGTTTCAGATGCAAGAAGAGCTGTAGAAGTTGTTTTAGACGATTTAGATCGTACTTTTGGTGATGTTTATGGAAATGACGCAGGTCACATTGAATTACAATATACTGCTAGAGCTTCTAAGGCCTTAGCTTATACCTTTGGAGCAAAAGAAGGACAAGCTTTTGGGATTATCGTTGGAGCACCTGCTGCAATTGGAGTAGTAACTGCAGATACAGCTCTAAAAGCGGCAAATGTAGAAGTGGTTTCATACTCTACGCCTACCAATGGAAACTCCTTTAGTAATGAGTGTACAGTAACTATTACTGGAGATTCTGGTGCAGTTCGCCAAGCAGTACTTGCTGCAAAAGATGTAGGGGTTAAATTATTAGAAGCTCTCGGTGGAGAAGCTCCTTCTTCAACAAAACCATATATTTAAAATAAAGGGGTAGTTAATTATGAAATCAAAAAGATTTGAAGTATTGGCTCAACGACCGGTTAACCAAGATGGATTTGTAAAAGAGTGGCCGGATGTCGGGCTTGTAGCAATGAACAGTCCATTTGACCCAAAACCTAGTATAAAAATTGAAAATGGTATTGTTACTGAATTAGATCAAAAAAAGAGAGAAGACTTCGACTTTTTAGATCAATTTATTGCTGACAATAGTATTATCCTAGAAAATGTTGAAAAAGTTTTGGCTATGGATGATATAGAAATTGCAAGAAAATTAGTTGATATTAATGTTAGTAGAGATGAAGTATTAGAAATTACACTATCTATGACACCTGCTAAGATTTGCTCTGTATTAAATCAATTGTCTGTACTGGAAATGATGATGGCATTAACGAAGATGAGAGCTAGAAAAACTCCAGCGAACCAATGTCATGTTACAAATTTAAAAGACAATCCAGTACAAATTGCAGCAGATTCTGCAGAAGCAGCTTATCGAGGCTTTGCAGAAATGGAAACCACCACTGCTATTGCAAGATACGCACCTATTAATGCAATGGCAATTATGATTGGTGCTCAAGTAGGACGACCTGGTGTATTGACCCAATGTTCTTCAGAAGAAGCAACAGAACTTCGTTTAGGATTAAAATCTATTACAGCATATGCGGAAACCGTTTCTGTTTATGGTACGGAACAAGTTTTCATCGATGGAGATGACACACCATGGTCAAAGGCATTCTTAGCTAGTTCTTATGCTTCAAGAGGTATTAAAATGAGATATACTTCTGGAGCAGGTTCAGAAGTTCTAATGGGGTATGCTGAAAAGAAATCAATGTTGTACTTAGAGTCTAGATGTTTATTTATGACAAAAGGAGCAGGAGTACAAGGTATCCAAAACGGTTCTATTTCCTGTATTGGAGTTCCTGGAGCAGTTCCTAGTGGTATACGTGGAGTATTAGCAGAAAACTTATTAGCTTCTATGCTTGATTTAGAGGTAGCTTCTGGAAACGATCAAACTTTCTCACATTCTGATATTCGAAGAACCGCTCGTACCTTATTAGAGATGATTCCAGGCACAGACTATATATTCTCTGGATACTCTGCAACACCTAACTACGACAATATGTTTGCTGGTTCTAACTTTGATGCCGAAGATTTTGATGACTACAATATTTTACAAAGGGATATGATGGTTGATGGTGGATTACGACCAGTCTCTGAAGAAGAAGTTATAAAACGTAGAAATAAAGCAGCTAAAGTTATGCAAGGTCTTTTTAGAGAATTAGGTTTTCCAGCGATTACAGACGAAGAAGTTGAAGCAGCAACTTATGCTCATGGATCCCATGATATGCCGGAAAGAAATATTCCTGAAGATTTAGTTGCAGCAGAAGAATTTATGAAAAGCTCACAAGATGGGGTTACTCTTGTAAAAGCTCTTTATAATGCAGGATTTAAAGATGTAGCTGAGTCTTTCTTAAATATGATGAAGCTTAGAGTAGCAGGAGATCAATTGCATACATCTGCAATTTTAGATGAAGATTTCAATGTTATATCTGCAGTAAACGATACAAATGACTATATGGGACCTCAAACTGGATATATGATGTCTGAAGAAAGATGGAACGAAGTAAAGAATATACCTAATGCGGTTGAAGCTGCTGATTTTGAGTAATGGGGTGAATAAGAATGGAAGTTAATGAAAAAGTATTAAAACAGATTATTGCAGAAGTGATTGCAAGTCTACAAACGGAAGACAACCCTGTTCCAAACAAAAAAGCAGAAGTTCAAGGGAATATGGAACTGATTAGTCATGGACTTGCAAAAAAAGGTATTGACACAGATGAAGTTGTAATTGGAGTTGCTCCAGCTTTTGGAAAATATCAACATAAGACAATCATCCAAACTCCTCATGACCAAGTACTACGTGAAATTATGGCAGGGATTGAAGAAGAAGGACTAAAATCCCGAGTGATTCGAGTAAATAATAGCTCAGATGTTGCCTTTATTGGTCTTGCAGCAGCAAAATTGTCAGGTTCAGGAATTGGAATTGGTCTTCAGTCAAAGGGAACTATTATTATACATCAAAAGGATTTAGCTCCCTTATCTAACCTTGAACTTTTCCCACAAGCACCACTACTAGAATTAGAAATGTATCGTGCTATAGGAAGAAATGCAGCTAAATATGCAAAGGGTGAAAATCCAAATCCTGTTCCAACATTAAATGATCAAATGGCAAGACCTAAGTATCAAGCCATTGCTGCGTTACTTCATATTAAAGAAACGGAGCATGTTGATCGTCACGCAAAACCAGAAGAATTAGAAATTAATTTTAAATAAAAGGTGAACTTTATGGATAATAAAACTTTAGAACAAATGATTAAAGAAGTCATGGAAACCATGACGAATGGTGAAAAAAGCAATGTAAAAACGGAAGCTTCTCCAAAATCAAAGATGCCTACAAATACTGCAACAACCTATCAGAAGAAAGATAATACAGATGGTAAGTATGGTTTAACCACAAGTGATTATCCTTTAATTGAAAATAGACCAGAACTTGTAAAAACACCTACAAATCTTACTGTTGATGACTTAACATTAGAAGGTGTTGTAGCAGGTAAAATTACAAATGCAGATTTAAAAATTCGTCCAGAAACTCTATATATGCAAGCAGAAATCGCGGAAGATGCAAATCGAAAAGCATTTGCTAGGAATTTACGAAGAGCAGCAGAATTAATAGCTGTTCCTGATGAAAAATTATTGGAAATTTATAATGCGCTACGTCCTAACAGATCAAGTAAGGAAGAGTTACTTGCCATTGCAGATGAACTAGAGTCAAAATATGATTCAAAGATTAACTCTAAGTTGATTCGAGAAGCAGCAGAAGTTTATGAAAAGAGAGATATACTAAGAATCGATTGATGGAGGTAAGATATGAAGGTTCTGGCAGGTATTGACATTGGTAACGCAACGACTGAAACAGCAATAGGAAGAGTAAAGGAAAATGGAGAAGTTGAATTTTTAGGTTCTTCCATTGTAAGCACTACAGGGATTAAAGGGACAAAAGACAATATTAACGGAATCTATAAATCTTTACAAACGGCTCTTAATGATAGCAATATTTCCTTAGAGGAACTAGATGAGATCAGAATCAATGAAGCAGCACCTGTTATTGGTGATGTTGCCATGGAAACTATTACAGAAACGATTATTACCGAATCAACGATGATTGGCCATAACCCTGCAACTCCAGGTGGAGTTGGAATAGGAGTAGGTATTTCTGTAGACTTAGAAAATATAACTAGTATGGATAAAAGTGAAGACCTAGTTGTTTTAGTTTCCAAAGATTGGGATTTTGCCCAAGCTGCAAAAATTATGAGTGTTGCTATGGAATCAGGATTTTCCATTAAAGCAGCAATTATGCAAAAGGATGATGGTGTACTAGTTAACAATCGATTATCAACGACGATACCTATTGTAGACGAAGTAACTTTATTTGACAAAATTCCAAGAGATGTACTTACTGCAGTGGAAGTTGCCCATACAGGTAAAGTTGTAGAAGTTCTAAGTAATCCTTATGGTGTTGCAACATTATTTGGCTTAGATTCTGAAGAAACAAAGGCAATTGTTCCGATTAGTCGAGCTTTGATAGGAAATCGATCGGCAGTCGTTTTAAAAACTCCAAAAGGAGATGTTCAAGCTAGAAGTATACCTGCCGGTGTTATTATTGCATATGGTGAAAGAGGCCAGGTCAAAGTTGATGTGGAAAATGGTGCAGAAAAAATCATGGATTCTTTAGAACAGGTAATGCCAATAAAGGACATTAAAGGAGAATCTGGTACCAATGCTGGTGCAATGTTAGAAAAAGTACGTCATACTATGGCCACACTTAGTGATAAAAACTATGAAGATATCCAAATTACTGATTTATTAGCTGTGGATACAACAAGTCCTCAAAAGGTTCAAGGGGCTTTAGCAGGAGAATTTTCGATGGAAAATGCTGTTGGAGTAGCTGCAATGGTTCGTTCTGACAAATTACAAATGGATTTAATTGCTAATGAGTTAGAAAGAAAATTAAATCTTCCTGTAATTGTTGGAGGTGTAGAAGCGGATATGGCCATTCGCGGAGCTTTAACCACACCAGGTACGAATACACCTATTGCAATTTTAGACCTTGGAGCCGGTTCCAGTGATGCATCTCTTATGAAAGTAGACAATGAAGTTATACTCGTTCATTTAGCTGGTGCAGGTAATATGGTAAGTTTACTAATCCAAACTGAATTAGGTCTTGATAGCTTTGATGAAGCGGAGGATATTAAAAAATACCCATTGGCAAAGGTGGAATCTATGTTTCATATTCGTCATGAAGATGGAGCAGTTGAATTCTTCAATGAAATGGTGGATCCTTCTCTCTTTGCAAGAACTGTAATTGTTAAAGAAGAAGAATTAGTTCCATTAGAAACGAATCATTCTATTGAGAAGATTCGTATCATCCGCCAAGAAGCAAAGAAAAAAGTGTTTGTAACTAATGCCCTTCGAGCATTACGAAGTATCAGTCCTACTGGGGATATTCGAGGGATAGAATATGTAGTTTTAGTTGGTGGTAGTAGCTTAGACTTTGAAATTCCTCAATTTATTACTGATGCCTTATCACAATATGGTGTTGTTGCTGGAAGAGGAAATATACGTGGAACTCAAGGTCCAAGAAATGCTGTTGCTACAGGTTTGGTATTAACATAAGGAGGCAAAGAATGGGAAAAGAAGATTCCATTGCCATAGTTATAGCATATTCAAAATCTGTGGAAGATAGCAAAATACTAGATTTTATCTGCTACGGGATCGAGGAAGAGGGGATTCCTTATAAATTAGTTGCCATGGACATAAAAGATGCCATATCCTTGGCAAAGGAAGGAGCAAAACAATCGAAGCTTGGAATTGGTTTATCCTTAGATGAAGAAGGAAAAGGATGTTTAAATCATAGTAACTTTAAAGATGATAAAGTACTTTTCCTTAAGAAAATTAAAACAGAAGAAGATGCAAGAATACTTGGTACCAATGGAGCAAGATTGATGAAAGGAATCCCTTTTAAAATGGAAGGGAAGGCTAAAAATTGAAAATGGCATATGGATTTATAGAAACAGCAGGATTAACTGCTGCAATTACAGCATCTGACATTTTATTAAAAGCCGCAAATCTCACATTAATTGGCTTAGAGCTAACAAAAGGTTTTGGATATACAGTTGTAAAAATAGAGGGTAATGTATCAGCGGTAAAAGCAGGAATGGATGCTTGTTCAGCAGCACCTGAACTTTTAGGAAAAATTGTATCCATAAGTATTATTCCAAGACCTTTGGATAATATCGATATGCTGGTTAAAAATGATGAGAATAACTGGTTTTCCAAAAAGGAAAATACACAAAATAATAAAGTATCGGATACAGAAGAAAAAGAAGAGTCAAAGGAACATGAAAAAGAAATAATAGTACAAAAAGAGAAAAAAGATATTCCTGGTAAAACCAAAGATGAATTGGAAAAAATGAAGGTTGTAGAACTAAGAAAACTAGCTAGGGAATTAGATACATCTATTCCTAGAAATAAGATTAAATATGCTAAGAAAAAAGAACTTGTTGAAGAAATAGGGGCATATTATCAATCTTTAGATTAACAAAGTTTATTTAATATGAGCTTTGTTATAAATTCTTAGAATATTTGTAAAATAAGGAGGAAAAAAATGAATAGTGCATTAGGCATGATCGAAACAAAAGGTTTAGTAGGAGCAATTGAAGCAGCAGATGCCATGACAAAAGCAGCAAATGTAGAATTAGTTGGCTATCAAAAAATTGGTTCAGGATTAGTAACTGTAATGGTACGAGGTGATGTTGGAGCAGTAAAAGCAGCAGTTGATGCAGGTACCACAGCAGCTGATCGTGTTGGCCAAGTAGTGTCAACTCACGTAATTCCAAGACCTCATGGCGACGTAGAAATGATGCTTAAATAATTGTTAGAATTGCTATAGGAGTGACGAGATGGATTTAAAAATAATAAATGAGAAAATAAAAGAATTTGAATACCTCGTCCAATCAGGGAGATGTGAAAAATTTCAAGGAGAACTATTTACAGGAGTAGATTTAGGAACCTCTTCTATTGTACTTTCTGTTATTGATGAAAAAGGTCATTTTGTAGCAGGAGCTTCTCGGAAAGCAAGATCCATCCGAGATGGTATCGTAGTAGATTATTTAGGAGCAGTGAAAATTGTTACTGAATTAAAAGAGGACCTTGAAAGATGTTTAGGAAAAACTTTACGTTATGGATCAGCTGCCATTCCTCCAGGTGTAGGAGAAGGAAGTAGTAAAATTCTTTCTAACATTTTAGAGGCAACAGAATTCCAAGTAGTCTCTATTATCGATGAACCTGAAGCAGCAGCATTGCTCTTAGGGATTAAAGATGGAGCAGTTGTTGACATTGGAGGGGGAACGACAGGAATTTCTGTTTTAGAAAATGGGGAAATAGTACTTTCTTATGATGAAGCAACTGGTGGTCATCATATGAATTTGGTGATTGCTGGTGCACTTAAGTTAGACGTAGAAGAAGCGGAGAAGAAAAAAATAAAAGAACCAAATAAAGTTTTTCCCATCATCTCTCCAGTAGCAGAAAAAATGGCTAAGATTGTTCACCATGCTATAGATTCTTTACAAGTAGAGACTGTATATTTAGTTGGAGGTTCTACTGACTTTCCAAAGATGAATCAGCTTTTCAAAAAAGAATTGAATAAAAAAATTATTAAACCTTATAAACCCATATATGTTACTCCTATGGGCATTGCACTAAGTTGTCGTAATGAGGTGATGAAGATTGAATAAAAAAATTACAGAACAACTTTTGGAACGTATCATCACAGAATATCGAAAAAGGATGAAACCCAAAGTTTTTTGTCACTTCACTTCAAAATCAAATTTCAGTAAAACTTTTGTAGAGAAAATAAAAGAAAGTGGTTATGAAACCTTTGGATTAAAAGGAGATCCGTATTGTCACCAAGAAATATCATCATGGTTAGATACTGGACAACTTATGAACGAAAGTTTAAAAGGTGTTTTTATTTACGGGTTAGATATTAAAGAAGCATTAGACCTATTAGAAGGGAGAGCTTCGGGAGACAAATTACTATTTATCTTAAAATGTGTGGACAAATATCCTGTTTGGATAGGACTTCCCGATTTAATCGAACCTTTTGAAAATAGATCTTCAGAAGAAGCACGACAGTTGTTATTAGGAGCATTGAAACAAAGAGGATACCATATTATCGGCTGGAATCATGGAAACAATCATACAAAGCCATCTTTTGAAGTAGATGTGACCAATAATAAATGTACAGATGAAAAAGGAAATTGCCAAAGGTTAAGCAAAAGATTTATTACTTTAAAAGACTTAAAACTTTCTCAAGGAGGAACTCTTGAGATAGGTCATCAATCTAAATGCACCATGGCAGTGGAAGACTTTTGTAGAAATCAAGGGATTCAAATAAGGAGAGTATGAAATGTTTTTAGGTACGGTGGTAGGTAATGTAGTTGCTACCCAAAAAGATGAAAGATTACATGGGAAAAAACTTCTTATTGTTGAACCCTTTGATCCAAGAACAAAGGAAACGAAATCCCCTATTTTAGCAGTGGATACAGTAGGGGCTGGTAATTCTGAAACAGTAATATTGGTAAGAGGAAGTTCAGCAAGAAGTAGTATTGACAAAAATGCACCAATTGATGCTGCAATTGTTGGCATTGTTGATGAAATTGAAATTCTATAGGAGGCTCTATGGGAAAGGTATATACAAAAACTGGAGACCGAGGGAACACCACTCTTTATGGGGGAACTTCCGTTTCAAAAGATTCTCTTAGGGTTAAAACATATGGTTCAGTCGATGAGGCAAATGTTGCAATTGGAATAGCAAAAACAAAATTAGATGATAAGGTTTTAATTCAATTACTAGAAGTGATTCAGCTAAAACTTTTTGAAGTGGCAGCAGAAATTGCCTCTGATGAAGAAGGCCAAAGTCGTTTACATGATGTGATTAATTTAGAGGATGTAGCATTTTTAGAAAAAACAATCGATGAACTTAGTTCTAGGATTCCTTCTAAAAATTATTTTATGATCCCTGGAAAAACCGAAGCTTCTGCAAATCTTCATGGAGCTCGGGTAGCTGTTAGGCGAGCAGAAAGAGAACTTATAGCCTTATCGAAGTCCAAACCAGTTCGAGATCCTTTGATGAAATATTTAAATCGTTTAAGCGATTTGTTCTTTATATTAAGTAGATATGTAGATGAATCAGACTATAAAGAAAATGACAAAGGACGAAATTTAGATTTGGAAACCACAGCTCAAATTGAAAAGATTTGTCAAAATAAAGCAAAAGAGATGGGAATTCCAATGGCGATCGCTTTTGTCGATGAACAAGGTCATTTAATTCGTTTTTCACGTATGAAGGATACATTACTAGTTAGCTCGGAGCTAGCTATAAATAAAGCTTATACGGCGGCAGCTTTAAAGATGACTACGGAAAAACTTGGTAAAATAGCAAAGCCAGGAGAATTTTTATATGGTATAGAAAATGAAAAACGTATGGTTATTTTTGGAGGAGGAATTCCACTGTATAAAAGAGGAAAATTGGTAGGAGCCATTGGAGTTAGTGGAGGGACTGTTGAAGAAGACATAATCGTAGCAACCATTGGTGCTTCCTACTTTGATGAAGGGAGCTGTGATTAGTCAAATGAAGATTGAACAATCAGATATACAATTGATTATAGATAAGGTTATGGAGCGATTAGATAATATAAATGTAGATACAAATTCTAGTGATAGAATTGGAGTTTTTGATGACCCTATAGAAGCGATTAAAGCTGCTAAAAAGGCTCAAAAAAAGCTCTTTCGATTCACATTACAACAAAAAAAGGACATAACAGATTCCATACGAAAAGAATTATTAGAACATGTGGAAGAATTTGCTGTGGAAGCAGTAAAAGAAACAGGTATGGGTCGAATCGAAGATAAAATAGAAAAAAATAAAGCAGCTTTATCACAAACACCAGGGGTTGAAGATCTGCGAGCTGGAGTTTTTACAGGAGATGCAGGATTAACTTTATTGGAAATGAGTCCATTTGGAGTTATTGGTGCTATTACTCCTTCTACAAATCCTACAGAAACAGTTATTAACAATAGTATTGGAATGATTTGTGCAGGAAACTCCGTTGTCTTTTCTCCTCATCCTGGAGCTTATAAAATCACAAACCGTACAGTGGAACTTATCAACAAGGCAATACAAAAGGCTGGAGGCCCAGCAAATTTAGTTGTAACTATTGATAATCCCTCTATGGAAAAGGCAGATGTGGTATTAAGTCATCCTGATATTAATATGCTTGTAGCTACTGGAGGTCCAGGAGTTGTAAAATCTGTTTTATCCTCAGGAAAAAAAGCAATTGGAGCTGGAGCTGGGAATCCACCTGTTGTTGTTGATCATACAGCTGATATTGAAAAAGCTGTGGATGACATTATTATGGGGGCAAGTTTTGATAATAACTTACCTTGTACTTCAGAAAAAGAAGCATTGGTTCTAGACGATGTATTTGAGTACTTTATGTTTTGTATGAAAGACCATCAAAAAACCTATGTGGTAGAAGATAAAAAAATAATTGAAGACATTAGAAAACTAGTTATCTTAGAGAATGGGAATCCAAATAAAAATTTTACTGGAAAATATGCAAGTTATATTTTAGATAAAGTTGGAATTCAGGTAGATGATTCTGTACGATTAATCGTTATGGAAACAGATTTCGACCATGATTTCGTACAAGAAGAATTAATGATGCCCATATTACCGATTGTACGTGTTGCAAATAGAAAAGAAGCATTAGAAAAAGCTATTTTGGTGGAACATGGAAATCGTCATACAGCTATTTGTCATTCTAAAGACATTGATTTTCTATCTGCCATGGCTAAGGAAATTCAAACCACTATATTTGTAAAAAATGCACCTTCTTTTGCAGGTATAGGTATTGGAGGAGAAGGTTACACAACATTTACCATAGCAGGCCCAACTGGTGAAGGGTTAACCTCGGCTTCTTCATTTACGAGGAAACGACGATGTACATTAGTCGAAGGATTTAATATTAAATAGCGGAGGTTCATGATGGAACTTAATTTAATTTTAGCAGCATTTGGCGGAGGAGTTCTAGGAGCATTTATGGGAGGACTTCCAGCCTTTATCTTATGTGGGATCGTTGGATTTGCTGGATTTGCTATGGGTGGAGATATGGACATACTAGGTGCTGTAGCTTTTGGACCCTTTTTAGGACCACATATTGTATTTGGAGGTGGAGGAGTTGCAGCAGCTGCCTATGCAAAAAGCATTGGAGTAATGCCTGAAGGAACAGATATATTAACACCTCTTGCTAAATTTCAAAACCCTAAGATTTATTTAGTTGGTGGAGTGGCCGGAATATTGGCTCATTTATTTCAATACTTATATGGAACTGTATTAGCACTTCCTTTAGACACCGTTGCCCTTAGTGTTGTTACAATGGGGATTTTAGTAAGGTTGACCATTGGAAAAACTGGGATAACAGGAACTTGCCCCATAGATGGTAAACATGCAAGACCATTTTTCCCAGAAAAAGATACGATTCCTAATCTATTGCTTTCAGGCTTTGCCATAGGATTACTATCATCCTATTATGCAGTGGAATACAATGCTGTAACATTAGGATTCTGTGTATCAGCAGCCTCCTTAATGTTTACACAAATGGGTTTCCCATTACCTTCAACACATCACATTACACTAAGTGCAGCATATGCTGCAGCAGCAACCGGTTCCGTTCTTGTAGGTGGAATATTCGGTTTAATCGCTGCAATAATAGGTGATTTTAGCAATAAAACATTTAACAGCTATTGTGATTCCCATATGGATCCTCCGGCAATGACAATTTCAATATTATCATTAATCTCATTTACATTGTTAGCGCTCATCTAATGAACCATAGGAGAGGATAAAAGATGGATTTAGTACAAAAAATTTACCAAGGAGGGGTTGTCGGTGCTGGAGGCGCCGGTTTCCCCACCCATGTAAAATATAAGACGAAAGCAAATTCGTTACTTATTAACGCTGCTGAGTGTGAGCCTTTATTATATACAGATCAATATGAAATGGAATATTTCCCGGAAGAAATCATACGTGGTATAGAGCTTGGAAGAAGTGCACTTGAAGCTTCAAATGTTAAAATAGCAATCAAAGAAAAACATGAAAGATCTATTAAAGCTTTAGAAAAAGCGATAGAATCCTTACAAGTTGATATGGATATTGTAAAAATGGAAAGTTACTACCCTGCAGGAGATGAGCACAGTGTTATTTATGAATGTCTAAAAACACCATTAGCACCTGCTGCTCTTCCACTAACCTTAGATGCAGTAGTTTCAAATGTAACCACAATGAGAAATATATACTTAGCATCCCAAGATATTCCAGTAACGGATAAAAAAATTACGGTAACTGGAGAAGTGGAAAAACCTATTGTGATAGATGTTCCTATAGGAACAACGATAGAAGAATGTCTTTCTTTAGCAGGTAAAACCACAGTAAATCCTTTTGCCATCTTAATAGGTGGCCCTATGATGGGCAAAATGATATTTGACAAAGACATATCTACAACCTATGTAACAAAAACAACAGGAGGACTAATTGTCTTACCAATGGACCATCCATTGATTGCAAGGAGAAGACAAACCTTAAAGCAAATCCAAAATCAAACAGCATCCGCTTGTATACAATGTGATTTTTGTACAGAACTTTGTCCAAGATACTTAAAAGGACATCCATTACATCCTCATGAGGTAATGAAGGCATTTGGATTTGGAGATATGACTCATCCAAAACTTCCTCAAGCATCCCTTTGTTGTGAATGTGGAATATGCGAGTTATATTCCTGTCCGATGGGGCTTTCTCCTAGAATTGTAAATGCAGAAGTTAAAAAGATTATGCGTAAAGAAGGAATTACAAAAAACTTTACGCCATTGCCTGTTCATCCCATGGAGGAAGTACGAAAATTACCAACAGATGTACTGATGAAGAAAATACAAATTGAACAATATGACCAACATGAACCTTTACCATTGAAAGAATATACATCCAATAAAGTGAGGTTATTATTATCTCAACATATAGGAAAACCAGCTTCACCAATAGTCAAAATTGGAGATAGAGTAAAGAGAGGTCAAGAAATTGGTCATGTAGAAGAAACTGATATGGGAGCCTTGATTCATGCTTCCATTGATGGAACTGTGACTAAGATAACTAATGAATTTATTGAAATTACAGGAGAGGGGGAAACACAGTGATTCGAGCAATAGGAGTATTAGAATCCAGTAGTATTTCCAAAGGGATTGAAGCGGCAGATGAAATGTTAAAATCTGGAGCCGTAAAGTTATTAGAATCGAAACCTGTATGTCCCGGAAAACACATCACGATTATCTATGGAGATGTTGGAAGTGTAGAAGCTTCTATGGCAGTTGGTTCAGAAATATTATCTTCCTTTTTTGTAGATGAGATTTTAATTCCAAATGTTCATCAAGATGTTGTACGTGCAGTAGCGGGAATTCCTAATCCTGGTGAATTTAAAGCCATTGGAGTACTTGAATTCTTTTCTATAACAGGAGCTATTTATGCAGCAGATGCAGCTGTAAAATCTGCAGATGTGAATATTGTGGATATGAGACTTGGGATAGCTATTGGAGGAAAAAGTTTTGTAACGATAACTGGCCATGTATCGGCGATTGAAACTGCAGTTGCAGCAGGGAAAGAAGAAGGAATCAAACATGGACTACTCTTTAGTCAAACGGTGATTCCCTCCCCTCATAAAGATTTACTAAAAAAATTAGTTTAGGAGGATAAAAATGTTTCATGTACCAACAAAGATCCACTATGGATCTGGAGTAATACAAGAAATTAAAGAATATCACTTAAAATCATTATGTGTTATTGCAGATCCATTTTTATTAGAAAATCAAATATTCCAAAATGGATTAGACATTATTGAAAAAGAAGGAATTTCATATGAAATATTTTCAGATATCATTCCAGATGCTCCTTTAGAAAAAATTGTTGAAGGAGTTGCTAGGTTAGAAGAAAATGGACATGAAGCAATTTTAGCAATTGGTGGTGGTTCCGCTTTAGATACAGCAAAATCCATAGGATTTTTCCATGATATCATTTATTCTCAAAAGGGAAAAGTTATGGTTTTTGCTGTACCAACCACATCTGGAACAGGTTCAGAAGTATCATCCTATGTAGTCATTAAAGATTCAAAAGAAGGTATTAAATATCCACTAAGAGACGAAAGATTAATACCAGATGTAGCCTTACTGGACACAGACTTTGTTATGACCATGCCAAAACAAATAACCATCGATACAGGTTTTGATACTTTAACTCACGCTTTGGAAGCCTTAGTTTCAAATAAATCCAATAAGTTTTCAGACGTATTTGCAAAAGAAGCCATTAAAAATGTAGTAGAATTTTTACCAAAAGTAGTAGAAAAAAACACAAGACGTAACAGAGAGAAACTTCATATTGCAGCATGTATGGCAGGGATTTCATTCGACCAATCAGGTCTAGGAATTAATCATTCCTTAGCCCATATAATTGGGGCTAGATTTGGCATCCCCCATGGAAGAGCAAATGCAATCTTATTACCCTATGTTATGAAATACAACTTTGAACATATGGAAGATAAAAAATACTTAGAAGTAGCTGATTATTTTGAAGTAGAAGGTTTTTCTAAAGATATTATATTTAAAAATATGATAAAGCATTTAATAAAAATGAGAAATACCTTAGGGATACCGAACTCCTTAGAAAAAGCAGGGGTTAACGAAAAAGAATTTATGAATATGTTAGACGAAATAAGCGCTATTGCCTTCCAAGATGGTTGTACCTTAACAAACCCTGTGGAAGTTACAATAGAAGAATTGAAAGAAATTTTAATTCAAGCATATTTCGGAAATAGAAAAGGCTCAAAGATGATGAGGAGTTTTGTCAATCATAATGTAATTGCAAATCCTTCTCAAGGGATTATTTAAATTTTCGAGTATGATAACACACTTTATTTCCAATCATAATATTTGGAGGTGGAGTAAAAGGACATGGGAAGAGGTACGAATATGGAAGAATTAAAACAAAGGATAATCCAAGAATTTGTTCCAGGAAAACAAGTGACGATTGCACATGTAATTGCTAGTCCGAAACCAGAAATATATAAGAAAATGGGTTTAGAAGAAGACACCAAGGGAGCTATTGGTATTTTAACAATCACCCCTGGAGAAGCAACGATTATTGCTGCAGATATTGCTACAAAAAGTGCAGGAATAGAAATTGGCTTTATCGATAGATTTTCAGGAGCACTTTTAATAACAGGGGATATTTCTTCTGTAGAAGAATCATTAAAAAATGTAATATATTCTTTAGAAACTCTTCTTAAATTCACACCAACAGAATTAACAAGGTCATAACTATGGATGAAAAGAAAATTATGATTATTGGACGTTCACATGGAGGAAAAACCACCTTAATTGAACATTTAGTCTATGGGAAATCAAAAAGCAGAAAAACTCAATCTATAGAAAGAATTGCTAATTTTATAGATACTCCTGGAGAATATTTAGAAATACCTCATTATTATAAAGCCTTATTGATTACATCTTATGATGCAGATTTAATTATTATGTTAGAAGAAGCTACCGAAGAACATTCCCTTTATCCACCAAAATTTTCATCCGCTTTTCAAAAACCGGTAATCGGCGTAATTACAAAAGTTGATCAAGGAGGAGATGTGGAAAAAATTAAGAAAAACCTAAAAAGAGCAGGAGCAGAAAAAATATTTGTGATTGATTATAGGAAACCTGAAACCTTAAACAAATTAAAGGAATACTTAGAACAAACCCTTCCGGTTTAATGGGAGGGCTATTTTTTTGCTCTATGATGAGAAAATCTCTTATAAATGTAAGAATGTATTATTTATAACATATAGTAAATTAGTACGATATCACCCAAAGTTTTAGTTGTT
>JAUNVD010000041.1 GCA_030537855.1 Tissierellia bacterium
TACCATATTGATTTCTGCCTTGAACAGTCCCTGTAGCAGCCCTGTATTCTTCTGCCAACACATAAAATTTTTTTCCAACAGTATCTTCGTGGTTTTCTAGCTGAATTCGATTCATCACTTCACTCAATCTATTGAACCTATCTTTCACGATATCTTCTTCTAATTCTTCTAATTTTGCTGCAGGCGTGTGTGGTCTTGGAGAATAAATAAATGTATAGGCTGCATCATATCGTACTTCTTCAACGAGTGACAAGGTCTCCTTAAAATCTTCTTCTGTTTCAGTGGGATAACCAACAATAATATCTGTTGTTAAAGAAATATCGGGACGTAAAGACTTAATTTCTGACACAATATTCAGATATTGTTCTCTATTATAATATCTTCTCATATCTTTTAAAACTCGACTAGACCCAGATTGAACTGGCAGGTGCAACTGTGGCATAAGTTTATCCAAAGTTACGTAGCAATGTAAAAATTCAGAGTTTACATCCCTTGGATGAGGAGTCATAAATCGAATTCGTTTAAGATCTCTAATTTTATTTAGTTCTTTCAAAAGAAGGGTAAAGGAAGTGTCATCTTTAAAACTCTTGCCATAGGAATTGACATTTTGACCTAATAGCATTATTTCTTTTACACCGTCTCCGACCAAGTACTCTACTTCTGTTAGAATATCTGATAAGGTTCGACTTCGTTCCCTTCCCCGAGTGTATGGAACGATACAAAAGCTACAAAAATTATTACATCCATATGCAATATTCACAAAAGACTTAAAAGGATAGGGACGGACAGCATGGAATGTCTTGTCAATATAGGTATTCTTTTCCTGTATATCTACAACTGTCTTTCCTGTGCGAAGATACTCTTTTATGTATAAATCTAATTTATCTATATTGTGGGTACCAAAAATTATATTTACATTTTTATATTTATCTAAAATTTCTTTTCGTATCGCTGGAGATTGCATCATGCAACCACATACACATAAAATTTTATCGTCGTAAGTGGAATCACCTTTTAACCAACCTAAATTACCATAAACTTTATTTTCTGCATTTTTTCTGATTGCACATGTATTATAAATAATAACTCGAGCTTCTGAGATTTCTTCTGTAGGAACATAACCCATGGATTCTAAAGTATAACTCATAATTTCAGAATCGTGTTCATTCATTTGACAACCATAGGTTTTAATACAATATTTTTCTTTCATCTATACCCCTGTGCCTGTTCTAAATATGAATTAAGCTGCCAGAGGCAGCTTAATTCATTCTTTTTCATTGAATTATTCTTGCGTAGATTCCTCTTCGCTTCCTTGATCTGTGGTCTCTTGAGCCATTTTCTTAAGTTCCCCGAGAATCTCACTATCAATTAGAGGATTATCGATGGGGTTCTGTTCAACGGTCTCGACACGTGACTCCTCTTCCCTTCTTGGAGCTCTTTCTCTACGTGGCTTTCTCTCTTTAGGTTCTCTTTCAATGGGCTCTGTCAAAGCTCTGATACTGAGAGAAATTTTTTGATCGTCTTTGATGTCTATAATTTTTGCTTCAACCTCTTGACCAATGTTGAGTACATCTGAAGGCTTCTCAATGTGTTCCTTGCATATCTGAGAAATATGCAGTAGTCCATCAACTCCCTCAGGAAGTCTTACAAAAGCACCAAAGTCAGGCATTGTAACGACAGTTCCTTTGACTACATCGCCAACCTTGTTATTATTAATGAATTTCTTCCAGGGTTCTTCTGTGGTTTGTTTTAATCCAAGAGATACTCTTTGTTTCTCTTTGTCAAAACCAAGAACTAAAACTTCAACTTCATCACCAACGCTAAGAACATCTTTTGGATCTTTTACTCTATTCCATGCAAGATCTGTGACGTGAATAAGACCATCAACACCACCTAAATCAACAAATGCACCAAAATTTGTCAATCTTTGAACGGTACCCTTACGAAGTTGTCCTTCTTCAATACCACTCCAGAATTCTTCTTGTTGCTTGTCGATTTTTGCTTTTTCCAATTCTCTTCTAGAAAAGATGGCTCTTCTTTTAGATTTATCAAAATCGATAAGTTCGGCTTCTACAGTTTGACCGACAAGACCTGATAGGTCGCGCCTAAATCTTGCATAGGCTTGACTTCCAGGCATAAATGCTCTTGCGCCTTTATATTCGACAATCAGACCACCTTTTGTAGTTTCTTTCACCTGAATTTCAAGAGGCTTTTTGGATTCAAAGTATTCTTCTAACTCGTTCCAAACCTTTACATCTTTAATCCGGCGCAAACTCAAAACTACATTTCCATCACCATCGTCAACTTTTACGATATAGACGTCAAGTTCATCGCCAGTATTATAATGTTCGCGTGGATCTGTAACATCTTCAGGTAATTCATCACGGTCAATAATTCCGTCGGAACGATAGTTAATGTTTACCATTATTTGATTTTCTGTAACATAAAGAACCTTACCGTTTGTGATTTGTCCTCTGCGAATTCGTGTAAAAGTATCATCAATTTGCTGCATCATTTCGTTATTCTCATCAGTTTCTTTCGCCTCTGCTGCAGATACTTCTTCACTTGCAGGCTCTTCATTCACTTCTTTATGAGATGTGACGACTTCGTCTGTCTTCTCCTCTACTGCTTCATTCGAAACTACTTCAGTAGTTTCTACGGTTTGTTCTTCATTCATCTGTTTTTCGTTGTTCAGTTCATTCAACACTCTAACAGCCTCCTTAATTATCCAATCTGGAGTCGATGCTCCAGCGGATATTCCTACTCTATTATACTTGTTTATCTGGGATAAATCAAGGGAAAAAATGCTATTTCCAAAGAAATGTGGAAAATTTTCTTTTTCTAGAATAGATACCAATTCTTTTGTATTATTCGAATTAGGACCACCAAATATTAAAATACAATCTGTTTTTTCCATCAGTTCATAAAGGGCTGCTCTTCTTTTATGGGAGGCATTGCATACAGAATAGTTTATTTTTAAAGGTTTTTGAAAGTCGTGTTTGGATGCAATGTCTTTAATTGTATCAATGATAGTATCAGCCAATGTGGTATTTAGTGTGGTCTGGACAGTCAAATAGATTGGTTTATTCCATGTGATGTTGTTGATATCCTCCGTTGATTCGATAATTACACATTCCTTAACTTGAGAAGCAGTAGCTTGCACTTCTGGATGGCTTTTTTGACCTACCAAAACATTCAAATAACCTTCCTCTTCATGTCGAATCATTTGCTTGTAAATCGCCACTAGGACGGGACAAGTTGTGTCTATTAGTTTATAGCGTTTTGATAATTTTTCTTTTTTGGACTTTAAAGTTCCGTGGCTTCTTAAGATTAAAGTGTCAACCTCTATATCAGGTGCATATTCTTTGACTCCCGTTTTATATATAGAGTTTTGTACATCTTGATTGTGTACAAGTTGTCCCATAATTGCAGTCTTTTTGGATCCAGCTTCTATCGCTAGACTATATGCACGTTTTACTCCAAAACAAAATCCAAGTTCATTTGCAATGTAAATTTCCATGACCTAATTCCATAATCTTCCTCATAACTTTTCGGCTAAATTCTGCGTACATCTCTTTTTTTGAAAGAGCTTTATCTTCAATAGGTTCAATTGGTTGTCCTACAAAGATCTTTACCCTGCTGAAGGGGCGCATGGAACCGTCAATTTTCACTGGTATAATTGGTGCATTTGCTGTAAATGACATCATTGATATTCCAGTTTTTCCTTGATCCTCTGAAATAGATTCACACCTAGTCCCCTGTGGGAAAATCCCAACCACCTTTCCTTGCTGTAATAACGTAATCGTTTCTCGCATACTACTTAACTCAGGTTTATCCCTATCAATTGGAATTGCTTTATGATTATTTAAGAAATTCGCCACTAGTCTCTTCTCGTACAACTCTTTTTTTGCCAAAAACGAAGCTTCTCGTGGTAAATACAAATACAATAAAATGGGGTCCCATCCGCTAATATGGTTGGAACATACAATATACCCCTTATCATCCATCGGAAAGTTTTCAAGATTATAAACTTCAATTTTAAATAATATTTTTGTTAATAATTTTATAAGAACATCCATTCGCTATTCCCCTTTCTGTCTTCCAATACATTGCAGTATTTTCTCTATAGTTCCTTGCACTGTCATATTGCTTGTATCAATCACAATTGCATTTTCTGGCACAACCAAGGGATCTATTTTTCTGGTTCTATCTCTCTCATCTCTTTCGATTATCTCTAAAGTTAAAGATTCTAGAGTTTGACCATGTAGCAAGTTTTTTCTCTTTAGTTGTCTAAGTCTTCTATACGCCCTTTTCTCTGGGCTGGCAGTTATATAAAACTTCATGTCAGCGTTTTCCAATACAGCACTTCCAATGTCGCGTCCGTCAACCACACATGATCTTTGTTGTGCAATAGAACGAATCACTTTCTTTATTTTGTTCCTTACCACTGGATTGGTAGCTAAAACACTTGCTTTTTGAGAAATCTCTGAGCTTCGGATGTCTTTGTTGACAAGTTTACCATCAATATAAATACCCTTTTTGCCATATTGTAAATTAAGGGGTTTAACAAACTGGGAAATTTGATCCATAGGAACATTGTGATCATGGACAAAGAAAGCGAGCGCTCTATAAAAAGAACCAGAATCAACATGTAAAATTTTTAATTTTCTGGCAATATGGTTTGCCAAAGTACTTTTACCCGAACCTGCGGGTCCGTCCATTGTAATTATCATCTTATTCCTCACATAAATCAGGTCGCAATGACCGTGCCTTACCCACGTATACATGGGATGGATTGGATGGTGATATGGTATGAATCAAAATTCTTATGCAGAGTGGAAGAGACCCTTCCACAAATTGTTCTTGAACACAAAGAACAGGCACATTAAAACCAAGGTTTCGAATGGCTATTCCAGGATATGCAGCTGTAATATCTTTGGTACATGAACATATTACCGAAACAATAGATTCTTCTTTTAAATGGTTTCTTTTTACTAGTTCTTGAAATAAATATTCTGTTTGTTTTACAATTTCTGACTCTACATTATTGGAAATTGTAATGGCACCTCGAATAGCTTTCATTGTTTTCCTCCGATGTGATTGTAGGCTTGATAAGCTGTTGAAAATGCAATTTGAAGATTGTAACCTCCAGTATTTGCGGCAACATCTAGTACTTCTCCTATAAAATAAAGTCCATCCACAAATTTTGATTCCATCGTTTTTGGATTTATCTCTGTTACATCTACTCCACCATTTGTAATAACGGCTTCGGAAAAATCACCCAATGCATCAATAGAAAATTGAAGGTTCTTTATTGTATATGCTAAGCGATTTCTTTCTTGTTTTGTGATGGTATGAATTGTGCTTGTTTCATTGATTTCAGATTGAGATAGAACGATACCTATGAGCGATGTAGGCATGAGTTCATGTAGAACGTTTTTGATGAATTTTGTACCATTTCTGTCAAAGTCTCTTTGAATTCGAGTTTCTAGCATTTCCATGGATAGTGCAGGTTTTAAATCAATGGATAGTTTCCTAGCTTGACTAGAATAAAAAGCACTCAACCTTAATATAGCAGGACCAGATATTCCTTTGTGGGTAAATAACATCTCTCCAAATTCTTCATTGAAAACTCTACCATCTTCTGACATAAGCTTTCCAGAAACATTCCTTAGAGATAATCCAGCTAGATTTTTCAAATGGTCGGATTTCAAATAAAACCCAACCAAAGCCGGATACAACGGAGTGATTGAATGATGGAAACTTTCAGCAAACTTATATCCGTCTCCTGTTGATCCTGTCAGAGGATAAGATTTGCCACCGGTTGCAATGACAAGATTTTTAGACTGGTATTCCTGTTTGTTGGTTCGTATTTTAAAAGTATTCTCTTTCTTGACGGATAACACTATTTCATCAAAGTTAAAGGTTGCACAGGCATGTTTAAAAAGGGTCTTAGAAACATCCTTTGCCTTATCTGAAATAGGGAAAACACGATTCCCTCTTTCTGTCTTCGTATCTAGGCCTAAATTATGAAAGTATTCCACTGTTTTTTCAGGGGGCAAAGTATATATGGATGAATACATAAATTTTTTATTTGCAAAAATATTGTCTAACACATTTCTAGGTGAGCTATAGTTTGTAATATTGCATCTACCCTTACCAGTGATATTTAATTTTTTACCAGGATATGGGTTTTTTTCGATGATGAGAACCTGATCGGATTGTTTGCATAAAGAGGAAAAAAACAAACCTGAAGCACCAGCACCTATAACGATGGTTTGATATTTATTCATTGCTCTTTTGTCTCAAAAATTTTATGTGTTTGCCATATTTTTTCCATTTTACTTAAACTATTTATTGTTTGCTGCTTATTTAACATACTTAACTCCACAATCATAGCATTTAAGATAGCCATGGGCGCTGCCAATGAATCTACAAAAAATAAAATGTTATTGTCCACACTTAACACAAGATCTGATATTCTAGAAATTCGGTTATTCTCGTTATCTGTCATGGCAATGATTTTTGCTCCATTATTTCTAGCTAAGCTTGCAATGTCGACGCTTGCGTTTGTGTATCTGGGAAAACTAAAGACAAACAATACATCTCCCTCATTGATGGAAGCCATTTCTTCATATATGGTTGTGTGATTATTTCCAAGTAAAAATACATTGTCCTTTATGAGTCGCATGTAAAATGCTAAATAACTAGCCAAATAATAAGACGTTCTACATCCTAAAATAAAGACCCGTTTTGACGTATTTAGAGAATCTACAATTTTGACGAAAGTTTCTAAATTCAAGTTATCTTTTGCTTTTCTGAGCGTAGTTATCTCCGACTCTATTGCTGATTGAATAAAAGATGTTTGAGGAGTAGAATCCGAAGAAAAGCTCAGACGATCCACCGTAGTGGATGTACTTTTGATGTAATCGTTCATCAGTTCTTGTAGGTCTCGATAGCCTTCTAAATCTAATTCTTGAGCGAACCTCACAACGGTAGACTCGCTGATAAGCAATTTTTGTGCTACTTGTTTTGCAGTCATATCCATATGAACATCTGGAGAATGTAAAAGAAAATCAGCAATAGCTTTTTGTCTCTTGCTCAATAACAAATATTTCTCATGGATGATATTTTCTAATGAATTATCTTTTCTCAATGATAATTACCTCCGGTGGTTGATTTTTTTGATTCACAAAATATTGATGTCGACAAGTATATATTTTCTGATCAATCCATTTCACTTTTTCCAAAATGGATATTTTTTCTTTGGCACCCTCGTCATGTCCTGTGTAAATGGTTATGATCATAAGACCTTCGTGATTTAATAGTGCAAGGCTTTGTTCAATAGCCATTAAGGTTGTCTTTGTTCTTGTTGTAATGGTCTTGTCACCACCTGGCAAATATCCTAGATTCATCGTTATAAAATCTAAAGGGGTGTCGATGATAGTAGATATGTTTTCATGCCCTGTTTGAAAATATTGTATTTTATTATTTTTACCGATCCGTTTCTTGGAATTTAAAATGGCAGATTCCTGAATATCAAAAGCATAAAGTTTTATAATCTTCTTACAATAATCTAAAATCCTTAATGAATCGCCACCATTTCCCAATGTTAGATCTGCTGCGAAATAAATGGAATTTAATTTTCTGTTTAGCTCAGCTAAAAAAATTTGAGACACGTTTTCAATCATTTTTCATCAGCCTCTGCACGTAGTCCAATTCCGCGGCATTAAATGTTCGTGTTTCACCAAGAGGAAGTGACCCAAGAGTAATTTCGCCATGAGATAGACGTATTAAACGAACCACATTGTATCCTAATGCTTGGAACATTCTCCTCAGCTGTCTGTTTTTTCCTTCACGTATTTGAATTTCATGTATTGTGGCAGTGGAATTCATGCTCTTAATATGACAAGGTGCTGTTATACCATCTTCTAGCATGATACCTTTTTTGAATATTCTTAAGTCATCTGAAGTCATGGAATGGTCAATGCTGACAAGATATTTTTTCCAAACTTTGAATTTTGGATGGGTCATCCTATAGTTAAATTCACCATCTGTTGTATATATCATTAAGCCCTCACTATCTGAGTCCAAACGACCTACATTTGCGATATGATCGTCATAGGGAATTAAATCTCTCGCTAAAGATTTTGCATAGGGGTCTGCATTGGAAGTTGTATAACCCATAGGTTTATTTAATACAAAATATACTTTTTCTTTGTTCGTTTTTATTTCTTTGCCCTGAATTGAAACCAGATCTTTCTGCTCGTCAATGTTTACACCTAATATGGTAACAACTACTCCATTGACCATCACCTGGCCTGAAGCAATTAATTCATCCGCTTTGCGTCGAGAGCAAATACCAGCTTTTGCAATAAACTTATTTAGTCGCAAGAAAGGTCAACCTCACTCTCACCAACGTTTTCTTCAAACTCCTCATGGATACTTTTTTGTTCGTTGGTCTCTTCATCAGTGCCCAATATCAACTCAATATCTTCTTCTTTAATTTCAGTAAACTTAAGCAATTCCTTTATGGTTTCACGGTCTATCAATTCTGGTAGATCATTTAGTGTTTCAAGCTCGAAACACTTAAGAAAAAAATCCGTTGTCTTATATACGTATGGACGGCCAGGTTGCTTTAGCTTCCCCGCCTCTCTAAGAAAACCTCGATCCACAAGTGTTTGAATTGGTCCATCAGATTTTACGCCCCGCACCTGTTCAACAACAACCTTAGTGGTAGGTTGCAGATACGCCACAATACTTAAACACTCCATGGCAGCTGAACTAAGAGATTTTTTTCGCTGTTGGTAGCCAAATCTTTCTATGAGTTGATTATAATCTTGATTGGTATTCATTTGAACTTGATTCCCCATAAATTGAATTCGTATACCCCTGTTTTCGTACTCATATTGAAGCACATGCAAGACTTCCCTTACTTGATCTATAGACATATCAAAATACTGTGCAACTTCATTCACTTCCAGAGGATCTCCCCATGCAAAAAGAAGGGCTTCAATTTGAGATTTAACAGATAAAAGATCAGTGTTGTTCATTGCTTTTCTCCAAATATATTTCTTTAAAATTGTCTTCTTGGTGATAATCAATTAGTCCCGAGTTCAATAGTTCTAAAATCGCAAGAAAAGAAGTAATAATAAACTGCTTGTCAGCTTTTGTTACAAGTCTTTTTAGGCTTGTACTTTTAAAAGCAACTAAGTTTTTCATGATTTTTGAAATAAAGTCTTCAACGTTATAAGGATCTTTCTTGATGATTCCGGTGGAGGACTTTTCAGAGGAGTCAAAGCTTAATTCCTTCAATCTTTTTGTTAGCTCTTTCATAATAGAATCGAGAACTTCGACATCTTCTTCTATTATGAAATCCTCGTATGCCATGTGAATATAAGGATTCTTCAAGCGATCGAAGCTCTTAAGATTCTGTATCATTCTTTGTTCAAGAGAATCAGACAACTGTTTAAATTGACTATAGACAATAATTTGCTCAACCAAGTCAATCCTAGGATCTTCTTCCTCCCCATCGGTTTTTGGTAGAAGCATTCGGGTCTTTATACTCAAAAGAGTTGATGCTAAATATAAGAACTCAACCTGAACTTCAATACCACTGTATATACTTTGCTGTAACGCTTTTAAATATTCACCAGTGATAAAATTAATCGGAATATCATAGATATTTATTTCATTCTTTTTTATGAGATCCAACAATAAGTCCAATGGACCTGTATAGTTGGATATGGAAACATCAATGGAGGGATTCATGACAATAGGAAATTAACGATTTTTGTAATTAAAGGGGATAGAATTTTCCCTACATTGCCTGTAAAAATTAGAACCAATAAAAGAATATAAGAGTACTTACTGTATCTTGATATTTCATAAGCAGTTCTTTTTGAGAAAAAAGACAAAATAATATTTGATCCATCCAGAGGAGGTAATGGAATTAGGTTAAATATAGCCAAGTTAATATTAATAATCATGGTCACAAAAACAAAGTAAAAAATGTATTGATTTGTAATTTTAACGTGTTTCAAAATTAAACTCAGCAAAAAGGCCAATAGAAGATTGGCAACAATCCCAGCAATACTTACAAGAAAAAGACCTAAATTGTAGTTTTTAAATCGACTGGTGTCAATGGGGACTGGTTTGGCCCAGCCAAAACGAAAAATCATCAATGTGATGATACCAAGAGGATCCAAATGTTTAAAGGGGTTTAGAGATACCCTTCCACTATCTTTTGCACTTGAGTCACCCATTAAATAAGCCACATATGCATGAGCAAATTCGTGAATTACAATTGCAATCACGACGCAGGGAAATATTTTTATAATTTCTATAACTCGATCCATTTATTTACCTCGTATTATATCAATAATTATATTATTCTTGTCGGGAATTTTTGTGTTGATACGATAAGCACTCTCAGCAATTTTTGTACACAAGTCTCTGTTTTTTGTATTAGAAAGATATATTGTAAGTATCGTATCACCCTTATTTACCTTTTCTCCTGATATTTTATTCAGATAAACACCGGCATGATGATTGATGGAGTCTTCTTTTGTTTCTCTACCGGCACCAGCCAATAAACTTAGTTTACCTATGGTAAGTGCATCTATAGATTGGACATACCCATCTTCTGAAGATAAAATTTCAATTGTTTCGATACAATTATGTTTTAGAGACTCATAAAACTGCTCTAAACTTCCTCCTTGTGACTGTACCATGGAGATAAAGGTCTCCAAGGCTTGCCCAGAACGGATTACATTTCTGGATTTCAGTTTCAGTTCATCTAGGGATGCGTCGGGGTATTTAAGCAATAAAGCTTCAGCAGCTAAGGCGACAGATAGATCCAGTAAATCACCATCCGTTTTATTACTTAATACTTGCAAAGACTCTTCAATTTCAATAGAATTTCCAATTGCTCTTCCTAGAGGCTCGTTCATTGAACTTAAAACAATGGTTACCTTTCTACCGTGCTTTTCGCCTATATAAGACATTGTATCGGCTAAAAGTAATGCCTGCTCTTTATCGTGTATGAAAGCTCCATTTCCTACCTTTAAATCGATGACAAGACCATCATTTTCTATAGCTAATTTCTTGCTCATGATCGATGAAGCTATCAAGGGAATACTATCTATGGTACCTGTTACGTCTCGCAAATGATAGAGAATTTTATCAGCGCTTGCTATTTTTGCGGTTTGTGCACACAGAACAAGTTGTATTTTTTTACCCTGTCTTAAAATTTCTTCCTTAGAAAGCTGGGTTCTAAATCCTGGGATGCTTTCGAGCTTATCTAAGGTTCCGCCTGTAAAGCCTAAGCCGCGACCACTCATCTTTAATATAGGTATGCCAAGTGATGCAAGGATAGGCCCGACAATAAGACTGATTTTATCACCAACGCCACCAGTTGAATGCTTATCCACCGTAAAATCAGAAAATTTATCCATGACTATAGTTTCTCCAGAGGCAACCATGGCATCTGTAAGATAATAGGTTTCACGTCTGGATAAACCTTTAATATATGCAGCCATAAGAAAAGCAGCTATTTGATATGATGGCACACGCTCTTTTGAAACAGATTCTATAAAGCGGTAAATTTCATCTTTATCCAGCTCTATTCCATCGCGTTTTTTTTCTATAATGTCGAGTATTCTCATATTCTATTCCTCAACAAGTAATAGCTAAGAATTGTTTTTAGGTCCTTTATATCCAATGATTCAATTCTATCTTTCATTTCGTTAAGTGTTAACTCTATGACCTCTAAGCTCTCATCGTCTACGGATTCCTTTATTTTTTGAAAAGAGTCAGTATAGAAAAAATACATTTTTTCTGTTGTGTAACCAGGAGATGTACATGCTTCCGTAATATATTCCATTGTAGTGGCTTCCATACCTGTCTCTTCAAGAAACTCACGTTTTGCGGCATCTAAAGGTGTTTCATTGGCTTCAATCATTCCGGCGGGCACCTCAATAAATACTTTATCGAATGGTTTCCTATAGTGCTTAATTAGTATGACTTTTTCATCTTTAACTGCTATAACTACAACAACTTCACCATGCTCTACAATTTCCCTTTTTGAATATTTTCTATCAGGTAGCTCTACTGTTTCTACACGAAGATTTAAGATTTTGCCTTCGTAAATTTTGTCAGATTTGATTGTTTTTTCAGTATAGTCCATTGGACACCTCATTTTCTTTTAATAGTTGCTTTGCATTTTCAAGAGTGGTGTCGGTGATTGTATCACCACTCAATAATCTTGCTAATTCTTCAACCCTTGCATCAAAGTCTAAATAAATAACCTTTGAAATGGTATCATCTTCTATCGACTCTTTCTGAATCTTAAAATGGTGATCTGCTTTGCTAATAATTTGAGGTAAATGAGAAATTAGTAATACTTGTCTATTCATAGAAAGGTCCTTTAATCTTTTTCCAACGGAATTAGCTGCTTTCCCACTAAGCCCTGTATCGATTTCATCAAATACAAAGGTCTTCGTTGGTTTTTCTTCAGCCAGTACATTCTTAAAAGCAAGCATGAATCTACTCATTTCACCGCCAGAAATGATTTCTCTAATGGGTTTTAAGCTACCACCTCTGTTTGTAGATACAAGAAATTCAACGGTATCACTTCCTCGTTCACTATCCTCACCATGGGAGATTTGAATTTTAAAAACGACATCCTTCATCTCCATCTCTCTAAGCTCATCTTGTATTTTGTTTTGGATTGTTACCGCGATTTCTTGCCTTAATTCCGTTAGCTTCGAAGCCAAATGTTGATACTCGGTTTTGTTCTTTGCTCTTTCTTCCTCTAACCGTTTAATTTTAAAATCTTTATTTTTAAGTACATCTACTTCATCCTTTAAGGAAGCATAGGCTTGAAATATATCTTGAATCGTACTTCCATATTTTCTTTTTAGACTTGTGATAAGCTGCAACCTATCGTTCAGCTCATTTCTCCGCTCTTCATCATAGACGAGGTTATGCAAACTTGACTGTATTTCGGATTGAATATCTTGTGCTTCATAGTATAATTCTTCTATTCGTTTTTCAATCCTTTGATACTTCACGTCATGTTGGGAAATGCTATTTATGGCATTTTTTGAATCTTGAATCATACCGAGAATAGATGACATTTCTGGACTATGAAAATCGCCATCAAAATGTAATAGGGCATTCCCAAGTTGTTCAGATATGGATTTGTGATTTTCTAATATCTGTAACTCTGCAAAGACTTCCTCATCTTCTCCTTCACGAAGATCCGCCCTTTCTATTTCCTGAATTTTGTACTCCAAATATTCCATATCTTGGTTCGGATCTGCATCCATAGCTCTTAAATGTGCTAGCTCTGCATCTATTTTCTTACCACATAAGTAAACATCTCTTATTTTATCAAAATATTCTTTGGACTCATCTTTTAGATAGGCATCAATGATAGAAAGATAGTTTTGCGAGTCAAGTAAAAGTTGATGTTCATACTGTCCAAAAATATCACATAATTTCCGTGTAATATTCTTCAAATCATTGAGTGTAACTGAGTAACCATTCACTCTTGATACGCTGGGGTACTCCGAAAACAAGTCCCTGCGAATGATGACAGTATCTTCCTCTGCATGGCATCCCATGGTTTTTAGTAAAGATTTCACGTCTTCATTTATGGTAAAGCACGCCTCAATCGTTGCATTATTTTCTCCAGCTTTTATCATGGTTTTACTAGCCCGCTCCCCTAGAGAAACACCCAGAGCTTCAAATAATATACTTTTTCCACTTCCTGTTTCACCACTTAAAACATTCAATCCTTTATGAAATTGTATGTTTGTCTCTTTGATAAGAGCAAAATTAGTAATGTTCAAGTATAGTAACATATAATCTCCTATTACAGCTTAAAATACGATAGAAATTCTGTATTCCCATTTTTCCCACGTATGGGAGACTCAATACAACCTATAAGGTTGTATCCTAACATTGTCATCATTTGACATACATTTTGGATTGCTTTGTTACGTAAGTTTCTATTTTTGACTATACCGTTCTTGCCAACTTCCCTCTTACTTAACTCAAACTGCGGCTTGATCAATAAGATTAATTCAGTATCTTTTACAGCCAGTTTTTGAAAAACACCTTCTAATTTAAGAAGTGATATAAAGCTTACATCACACGTGATTATATTAAACTCATGTGAAGAAACATCAAAATCCCGAATATCGGTTTCTTCAAATAAGAAGACCCTCTTATCATTCTTGAGTTCCTTGGCAAATTGATTTTTTCCAACGTCAATTGCATAAACCGAACATGCTCCGTGCTGTAACAGGCAGTCCGTAAACCCACCCTTTGAGGCACCAATATCTAAAGCTTTCTTATCTTTAACAATTATGTTAAAGCTCTCTATTGCTCTTTTTAGTTTCAATCCCGCTCTATTCACATATTGGGTATAGACTGTATCTAGTTCTATTCTATCTTCTGAGTTTATGCATATGCCAGCTTTTGTTGCAATCTTACCGTTGATTGTGATGGCTCCTTGATCAATCAAATCTTTTGCTCTAGACCGACTCATTTCATATTGGCTCGAAATATATATGTCAAGTCTCATATTCTACCTTTCATAAAACAGCCATTGAAGAATAGAAAAAAACGGCTCAACATCCATATTTTTGCTCATTGATTCCAATAGCATATTCAATTTGTCCTTATTTTGCTCTAATCTTTGTTTTGCAAAGGTAGCATCTAACTCATAGATTCCGTCCTGATCTATAATATCGTCTTGTATTTGAAAATTTTCTCCTAATAATTTTGAGAATTTTTCAAGATTTTTCATTTGAGACGTGGTTGCTTCAGCTATCATTGCAGCTCCAATAATAGATGCATCGATTAAATATCCTGTCTTCTTTTCTATGATTTGAAAATATTGATCTGTATTATAGGTTTTAGAAATCATTTCATAGGATTGTCCGTCGATCATCCCTTCCATACCCGAGCATTTAAATAGGTAGGCATAGGCCTGTATCTTACTCATAGATAACGAGTTTTCAATGTCTTGCAAAGCGATTTCCATTGCCTTATTCAAAAGTCCATCACCTGCGAGTATGGCATGCCCCTCTCCAAAAGCTATATGAGTTGTAGGTTTCCCTCTTCTTAAACTGTCATTATCCATAGCTGGTAAATCATCATGAATTAAAGAGTAACTATGAATACTCTCGATGGCCATAGAATACAGTAAAAAATCTTCTTTGTCTTTAAATAATGCTGATGCCGTAGAAAAAACAAGTAAGGGCCTCAACCGTTTACCACCTTCAGATACTGCGTATTGAACAGCATTTTTAAGCTGGCTAGATAAAAGGGATGTAGATTGAATAGTTTTTATATATTCAGATTCAAAATATTCCTTAAAATAGTGTAATTTCTTCGATTCCAGTTGATTCATTGCCAAGATCCCCATCTTTTTCGTCATGCTCTTTATGAATAATTGTTTCTATTTCCTTTTCCACTTTATTAAGATATAATTCACATTGCTGTATTAAACTCTCTGCTTTTTTAAAATAGGATAAATTTTCCTCTAGTGAAAACTCTGAGGATTCTAGTTTTTCAAGCAAAACTTTTATTTCTTCCATCGCATGCTCATATGAAAAATTTTCTTTCATTGTGTTCACCTCTCTATAATAGATGCTACTTCACCATCATAAAATTTTGTAATGATTGCCTCTGTATCTTTTATATCTTGCCGTCGGGTTATGATCTTTCCTGTCATTGACTTTGTTAATGTGAAGCCTTTTTCTAGTATTTTATCATAATCGTACAGTAAAATTTTTCGTTTTTGTGTCTCTATTTGCATCTTTTCTTTTTCAATCATCATTTTTAGAAAATACGTCATTTTCTCTTTTTGTCGATACAGATCTTTATGTTCCCTTTTTATTTTTTCTAACGGAGAAGTCAGTTGCAGAACATGTTGATATCTGAGCAAGAATTGCTGGTTCCTACTTAAAAGCGAATCCATCTGTTGAACAATTTGTTTTTGAATGGATTGTAGTTCATCTAATAAGAATGAAACATCGGGAGTAATGAGTTCAGCAGCAGCTGTAGGCGTAGCTGCACGTAGGTCAGAAACAAAATCCGAAATTAGAAAGTCAGTTTCATGACCAATGGCTGAAACAACGGGGTGCTTGCTTTTTACAATTTCACGGGCTAAAGATTCGTCATTAAAAATTGCAAGTTCTTCATAACTACCTCCACCTCTCGTAAGAAGTACAAGATCAATATCAGTCTGAGAATTAAAATAATCTAAGGCATTGATAATATCAACAATCGCTTCAACTCCTTGCACTCGAACAGGATACAGACGAATATGAACACGAGGATACCTACGTTTAATGACACTCAGAACATCCTGCAAGGCTGCTCCTGTAGGGGATGTTATGATTCCAATTGTTTCAGGGTATTTGGGTAAGGGCCTCTGACAGACGGAAAACAACCCTTCTTCTTCAAGCAATCGTTTGGTAAGTAAAAATTTTTTATATAAGCTTCCGACTCCTTCCACTTCCACACTTCGTACTCTAAATTGATATTGACCAGATTTCTCATATACATCAATAGACCCTTCAACAGATATGTGATCCCCTTCTTCAAAGGGAATTTCTCCATATTTTTTTAAAATATGATAAAAAACACATTGTATACGTGCTTTTTGATCTTTTAATTCAAAATATAAATGTCCCGATTTAGAAGGACTACGAAAAGCGCACACCTCCCCTTCCAATTTGATATTAGAGAGATTCAAATCAG
>JAUNVD010000110.1 GCA_030537855.1 Tissierellia bacterium
AATCGGGAACAATCCAAAATATTGTAGCGGGTAGAATCAACGGTAAAGAGATAATAAATATTTATTTTAAAGATAAATCAGGAACAATTAAAAATGTAAAGTAGGAAGAAGTGAGAAAAATGATAATAGAACGAGCAGATTTATGCAATCAAGTAGCGATGGTAGCAAGCAATCCATATGTCCATATCTTTGTATGGGCAGTTATCGTAGATATTTTTAGCGGGATTGTAAAAGCATTTTTTCAAAAAATTGGCAATAGCACAAAGGGATTGAAAGGATTATTAAAGCATTTACTGGTGGTTGTAGTGGTAATTTTAGCAAATATTTATCTACCATTATTAGGATACGACAGCATTGCTAATTACTTTATATTTTTCTTTATCGTACAATATGGGATCTCAATTATCGAAAATTGGGGGCAAATGGGTCTACCTTTGCCCCAATCCATTAAAAATGTTTTGTATAAACTTAACGATGTATATGATATTGAGATCGAACGAGAGATCGAGAAGAATCAGGAGGATTTTTTGAAATGATAAAAATACTATTAGATCCCGGGCATGGAGCAGGATCTGCACACAACAGAGGATACATTGGTGGCAATGAGGGAGACAGTAACTGGGACTTTCATGTAAAACTTAGAAGAGAACTAGAAAAATATAGTATTAAGGTAGGCACAACTCGACCTAGAAAAACAGATAATCCTAGCTTATCAGCACGAGGGAAAATGGGTAAAGGGTATGATTTATTCTTATCTATACACTCTAATGCAGCTGGCAGTACAGCTACTGGCTCTGAGGTCTTTGATGATACCAATCCTAAGTACAGCAACAAGAAACTAGCCTCAGCACTAACAGCAACTTGTTCAAGTGTTCTAGGCATACCCAATAGAGGTGTCAAGTACAAGAGACGGGCTAATGGTAGTAATTGGTATGGAGTGCTTTATAGTAATGCAGCTAAGAATGGTATGTTGCTAGAAATGTTTTTCCATACAAACAGAAATGACGTAGCTAAGTTTAAAGCAAAACAAGATGAATTAGCTAGAGAGCTGGCAAGAGCTATCGCAAAACATTATGGTATCCAAGCCAGTGAGAATCCAGGAGTTAAACCAATTACACCAGCGACAAGTACCCCTATCCTTGCGACTCCAACAGTTACAGTGGCTCAAATGAAAGAGTGGGCTAAAAAGAAAAACGCTCATCCCAAGTTTGTGGAATTGGCGAACATTTATTTTAATGTATCTATTAAATATGGAGTCGACCCTGCAGTAACCTATGCTCAAAGCGGTAAGGAAACAGGATACTTTAATTTTGGCGGTGTGTTAGACATCACCTATCATAATCCTTGTGGCCTCAAAACCAGCAAGGGCGGAGGAGATAAAGATCCTCACGCCCATATGAGATTCAAGAATTGGGAAGAAGGAATTACCGCTCAAGTGCAACACTTAAGATTATACGCAGGGTATGCTACGCCTAATGCCATAGATCCTAGACATTTTCTGTCTATTAAAGGAAAGGCGAAAACGGTTGAAGAACTAGGTGGTAATTGGGCGCCGAGTAAAACATACGGACAAGAGGTGGCAGACCTTGTCAGGCAATTATCCGTCAAAGGAGGGAAAAAAATGGACAATATATTATATATAACTTATAAAAATGACGGCGATATACCCACCGCCTATGCGGTACAAAATGCCGTGTCGAATGCTTATTTAATTAAACCTCACCAAGTCAAGGACGGGATGAACGTCTTTGTTGTTGGAGGGCAAGGGAAAAATAGGGCGGAAACGCTCAAAATATGCGTAAAGGAGTTATTAAAATAATGCACAAAAAAATTGACTGGAAACATAAATTGACAAGCCGAAAGTTCTGGATGGCCATTGTTGGGGTAGTTACATCTTTTCTTGTTTTAACAAACACGGACGCAGAGCGACAGTAAATGAGAGGGGAACGGATCCCCTCTTTTTTGAAAAGTATATTTGTGTACTTAATACCATCTAATTGCAAATAAAAAAAGAGAGAATGTTTCAACGCTCTCGGTATCTAATCTCTCTTTTTTCACCCCATTTTCACCCCATCTATTTAGAATAAATGACTGCTATTGAGTGATAATGACTATTTTTTATTTTATAGGTTCGCTATTTGAAGCCATTTGATTACTGTTGGTGGCTATTGACATATAGATGGTGGAGATGGCGGGAGTCGAACCCGCGTCCGAGGAAATATCCAATGCAAATT
>JAUNVD010000111.1 GCA_030537855.1 Tissierellia bacterium
GAAGGTGAGCTACCTATGTACTGGGCCGAAAACACTCATCCTAAAATTATAGAACTAGAAACTTATAATAAAGTTCAAGAAGAGATCAAAAGAAGACGTGAACTCGGAGCACTTGCTAATTGGTCGATAAACACCTCATGTTTTACAAGCAAGATTCATTGTTCATGTGGAAGAAATTTTCAAAGAAGTCAAAGGAATCAGGCTGGAAGAAAATATGCCGTATGGATGTGTGCAGGCCAGAAAGAAGCAAATAGGAAGGGATGTACCAACCCTTCCATGCCTGAATACATTTTAAAAAATAAATGCGCTGAAGTTCTTAATCTAAAAGAATTTAATGAAAAAATCTTTTCAGACAAAGTAAGTGACATCAACGTTTTAGAACCTGGTCTTTTAGAATTCGTATACATGGATGGAAAGAAAGAAAAGGTTTCTTGGAAATCAACGGCTAGAAAGGATTGGTGGACAGATGAGGCTAGACGAAAATATGCAAAGCTTAGACAAACTCCCGAATTTTCAAGAAGCATTGAACGTTTTAATGAATTCTCAAGTTTTATTAAATGCGAGAAATGTGGATTAAGCTATAGAAGACAAAAAAGCAAATATACAAACGGCGACATAAAGGTTTCTTATCATTGTCCGACACCGGCAAGTAAGTGTAAAAACTCAAGTATTCATCTTCCTGCTCTAGAGAGTTTAGTAGCTAATGAGTTAAACCTAGACCACTTTGATAGCAAAGTCATGACGGATACGTTTAGCAAACTCGGCATCAAGGATCATTTAATTTATTTTTACTACAAAGATGGCATTGTCACATCTCGCCATTATGAGAATCCTATTCGAGAACGACCTAAACATACTGAAGAAACTAAGAAGAAAATAGGAAAGGGGAATAAAGAAAGTTGGAGGAAACGACATGAAGAAAATAACGACGATACCGGCAACTAAAACAAAATACTCGTCGAAGACGAATACTCAAGTAGCGAAAAGAAAAGTTGCTGGCTATGCAAGGGTATCCACCGATTCCGATGAACAATTCACTTCTTACGAGGCTCAAGTCGATTATTATACTGAGTTCATAAATGGTCGAGCCGATTGGGAATTTGTGAAAATCTACACGGATGAAGGAATAAGTGGAACAAACACAAAAAGAAGAGAAGGTTTTAATGCGATGATAAAAGATGCTCTTGATGGAAAGATTGATCTAATCATTACAAAATCGGTATCTCGATTTGCAAGAAATACAGTGGATAGTTTAACAACGGTTAGAAATTTAAAAGATGCAGGTGTGGAAGTTTATTTTGAAAAAGAAAATATATGGACTTTTGATTCAAAGGGAGAACTTTTAATTACGATTATGTCTTCCCTTGCCCAAGAAGAATCAAGGTCAATTTCAGAAAACGTCACCTGGGGACATCGCAAAAGATTCTCTGATGGAAAGGTGAGTATGCCTTTTGGAAATTTCCTCGGATACGATAAAGGTCCCGATGGCAATCCAGCTATAAATAAAGAGGAAGCTAAGACAGTCAGGAAAATTTATCAGTATTTCCTAGAGGGGAATTCTCCCTATAGAATTGCTAAAATGCTAACTGAAGAAGGAATACTGACCGTCCAAAAAAAGAAGAAATGGGCTCCTAATACTGTGAGATCTATTCTTACAAATGAAAAATACAAAGGGGATGCCCTTCTTCAAAAGTCTTTTACAGTAAATTTTCTAACGAAAGAAAAGAAAATAAATGAAGGTGAAGTTCCTCAGTATTATGTAGAAAGAAATCACGAACCGATTATAGAACCAGCGGTGTGGGATTTTGTTCAAAGTTTAATAGAGAACAAACCAAAGTACAATAACGGCATTTTTTCATCAAAGATAACTTGTGGCTTTTGTGGAGGGTTCTTTGGAGCAAAAACATGGCATTCAAATAGCAAATACAAAAGAAAAGTATGGCAATGCAATAGAAAATATAAAGATAAAGATCATCCTTGCAAGACGACACATCTAACAGAAGAAGAAATAAAAACTGCTTTTATCCAGTCATTGAATAACTTGATTAAAAACAAAGATTCTATTCTCGGTGATTTAGCCTTAATCGAAGATGTTTTTAACACAAAAGAACTCTACGAAAAACTTGATTTCACCATTTCAAATATGAATTAAGTAAAAACTGAAATATAATATCTTATTGAAAAAAACTCAAGAACCAGTCAAGACAAATTAGAA
>JAUNVD010000042.1 GCA_030537855.1 Tissierellia bacterium
CACCTCCATATCCTCCTCAAAAAGACAAGGAGAAAACTTACAAAAAAATAATTTGAGGGAGGAAGATTTAAAAGAAAAGATAAAAGAGAACATATCTTATGAAATCTTTGAAAAATCAAGAATAGAAGAAAAGAAACAAGTAGATGTAATGGTGAATGTACTTGTAAAGGCCTTAAATAGCTTTACAAGCATTAGAATAGGTGGTAGGCATATATCCTATGAAAAATTTAAAGAAAGCTTTCTAAGTTTGAACTATAAACACATAGATTATGTTCTTAAACATCTAAGAGAAAATAAACCTGATATTAGAAACATCAATGCTTATCTACTCACTCTTTTATATAATGCAGATGAAAATATCAAAAATAGAGAGGTCATTAGGGGTGAGGATAAAAACAAAGAAAAATTCGATTATAGCAATGACGAGGTTATCTGGAGAGAATTTTTAAACACATGATAGGAGAGGAGTATATGGAATCAATAAAAGAGATTTTAGAAAAGAGAATAAAGCCAGAGGGAACAAGTAGTTTAGAAAAAGATTCTAAAGAAAAAAGCTATATAGACCAAGAAACAGGACTAAAATATTGTTTAAACTGCAAAACACCACTAGAAAAAGAAATGGATTTCTTAGGAGAAAGAAAAAAAGTATCTATTCCTTGTCGTTGCAAAGAGGAAAGACGAAAGGAAGAAGAAAAAGAAAGAAAAAAAATTAAAAGAATGTTGTTAATTGATGGTCTGAAAAGAGAGTGCTTTGATGATCCTATACTTTTAAACTGGAATTTTAAAAACATGGACAATGATAGTGAGCATGAGACAATTGCTAAGAACTATGTGGAAAAATTTGATGAAATATTTAAAAATAATGTGGGTTTAATCCTAACAGGAGATGTAGGATGTGGGAAAACATATCTTGCAAGTGCTATAGCTAATGCTTTACTTGAAAAGGATATATCGGTTAAAATGACAAACTTTTCAGTAATTTTAAATGACATGACAAACTTTGAAATCGATAAAAGTAAGTATATAGACAATCTAAATCGAAAGAAATTACTGATCATTGATGACTTTGGCATGGAAAGAGATACAGCCTTTGCAGCAGAGCATATCTTTAACATAATAGACAGTAGATACAGAAGTGGCAAGCCTTTAATCATAACAACAAATTTGAATATATCAGCCCTAACCAATCCAGAAAGCACAAAAGACAAAAGGATATATTCTAGGATATTAGAAATCTGTAGTCCAATTATATTTACAGGGGGAAATAGGAGGATAAATAAAATGAAGGAGAAATCAAAATTAGCCTATGAATTGTTAAAAACAAATGAAAGTAGGTGAGTGAATGCAAAATGATGATGTCAATAATAGGACAATCGCTATAGTAAAACAAGCGGGTATAGTAACAGCCAAGCAAGTTATAAATTTAATGAAGAAAATCTTAGAAATAAACAAACAAAAAATGCAAGGAGGAAAGTCTGAATCATTAGGAAAATTAAAAAAAGTAAAAGTGAAAGATTTAGTGAAAAAGGGAAAAGTAGAAACCTTAGAACTAAATGATATAGATTTAAAAACCTTAAAAAAAGAATTGAAAAAATATGGAGTTAAATTTTCCATAAAAAAGGATTTAGAGAGTGGAAACAATATTATCTTTTTCCAAGCAAAAGACGAAAAGGTAATGGAACAAGCCTTTAAAAAAACTGTTCACAAGTTTACTAAGGAGAAATCAAAATCAAATAAGAAAGAGTCAGTAATGAAAAGGCTTAATAACTTCAAAGAGAAAGTCAAGGCTACTATGGATAAGGATAAGGTTAAGCATAAACATCAGGAGCAAAGTTTATAAAAGCAGAAACAAACAACTTTTTAGGGAAAGGAAGTGATTAATACGAAAATATTAAATGAAATACTAAATGATATAAAGAAGATATTTAAAATAAGAGATAAGAAGAAGTTTGTATTAGAAAACCTTCCTTACCTCTTATTTTTTTATATAGGAAATATATTTGCAGCTCATGTAAACTCCTATGTAGGAGGAGATATATTAGATAGAGTTATAGTAGCTTTTAGTCAAATAGATGATCTAAATTATATTCCGTCTTTTAAAATTAAAAACCTAATACCAGGTCTAATACTATCATTAGGAATTAAGTTAATACTTATACAGAAAAAGAAAAAGGCAAAAAAGTTTAGAGAGGGTAGAGAATATGGATCAGCAAGATGGGGAAATGAAAAAGACATCGAACCTTATATTGATAAGAAGTTTGAAAACAATGTGCTACTAACTCAAACGGAAAGCCTAACAATGAACTCCAGACCTAAGAATCCCAAATATGCTAGAAACAAAAATGTACTGGTTGTGGGAGGATCTGGATCAGGTAAAACAAGGTTTTTTGTAAAACCAAACCTCATGCAAATGCACTCTTCCTATGTAGTTACTGATCCAAAAGGAACCTTAGTGTTGGAATGTGGGAAGATGTTAGAAAAAAACGGATATGAAATAAAAATTTTAAATACTATAAATTTTAAGAAATCTATGAGATATAATCCATTTGCTTATTTAAAGAGTGAAAAGGACATATTAAAACTCGTACAGACAATCATTGCAAATACAAAAGGTGAGGGGGAAAAGTCTACAGAGGATTTTTGGGTGAAGGCTGAAAAACTCTACTACACAGCCCTTATAGGATATATATTTTATGAAGCACCTAAAGAAGAACAGAACTTCACTACTTTATTAGCTATGATAGATGCTTCGGAAGTTAGGGAAGAAGATGAAAATTTTAAAAATGCTGTAGACTATATGTTTGAAGCATTAGAAAAAGAAAAACCTAATCACTTTGCCGTAAAGCAATATAAAAAATATAAACTTGCGGCTGGAAAAACTGCTAAGTCAATCCTTATAAGCTGTGGTGCAAGGCTTGCACCATTTGATATTGAAGAATTAAGAGATTTGATGAAAGAAGATGAGTTAGAGCTTGATACACTTGGGGAAAAGAAAACAGCACTTTTTGTTATAATATCCGATACGGATGATACATTTAACTTTGTAGTGTCTATTATGTATTCACAACTCTTTAATTTACTTTGTGATAAAGCAGATGATGAGTATGGAGGAAGATTACCAATCCATGTAAGATGTTTACTTGATGAATTTGCAAACATTGGATTAATCCCCAAATTTGAAAAACTCATTGCAACTATTAGAAGTAGGGAAATATCTGCTTGTATAATATTACAAGCTCAATCTCAATTAAAAAGTATATATAAAGACAATGCTGATACCATAGTAGGTAACTGTGATTCCACTTTATTCTTAGGAGGAAAAGAAAAAACAACCTTAAAAGAATTATCTGAAAGTTTAGGAAAAGAAACCATTGATCTTTACAATACATCAGAAACTAGATCTAATCAAAAATCATTTGGACTAAACTATCAAAAGACAGGAAAAGAACTTATGAGCCAAGACGAAATAACTGTAATGGATGGAGGAAAATGTATATTTCAACTTAGGGGAGTAAGACCTTTTCTATCTGATAAATTCGATATAACCAAACATAAGAATTATAAGCTTCTTGAAGATTATGATAAGAGAAATATATTTGATGTAGAGAAGTATTTACAGAGAAAAGATGAGGTTAGGTTAAAAGAAAACATGATTATAAATATAGTAGAGTAGGTAAAAACTTATATTGAGGCTATATTTAAAAAGTATGCACAAAAGTTAGCAGATTTAAATTTATATTTATGATAAATTATAGTTACAACATAGATACTGTGCTTGTAAAAAATGAGAAAAAAAGGGGGGGTATTAATTAGTCGGTTTTTTTGAATTTAAGCATAATTTAGTAGGGAGGTGGAATAATGTGTTATAAGAATCCTCAAAGGTATAATAATGGTGATTTTTAAACTCAAGATTATTTAGTGGGAATTATGAATTAAATTGTATGAATTCAGTTTTTTAATTTTAATTTGGTGTGAAAAAAGTAAGGAGGAATTATATTATGAGTAAATATTATAAAAGATTATTGTCATTGACGTTAGCGATGGTTATGTGTTTTATTTACCCTGTCAATAGTTTTGCTTTTTCTAAAGATAGCGAAGAAGATAACTTGATTAAAAATAAACAATTAGAAATAGAGCATAGATTAGAAGTAGAAGAGGATGACATATGGGAAACTTATGATGAAATAGATGGAGTCAAATATTATTTTAAAGATACACCTCAATACACAATAAATATAATTGAAGACACTGTAACACATATCTATATTAAAGACAAAAGTGAAAACACAATAAAAGTTTATGAAAAAAATTCAAATTCTATGATGAATAATAGTATGCTTGATAGTGAAAAGTTCGATTATAATTTTGGTTTGAATAACCAAGATATTAAAAAATATGTTGAAAACTGTGCGTTGAAAGAAGAATATAATGTTAAAGATTTTGAAATTAGTGAACTTAGAGCTAGTGAATATGAGATAGCTAGAAGGATAGACAAAAAGTTAGCAGAATATTATGGTTCAACCTACTCAGATAAATATATAGATAGTATGCGTGAGAAAGGTAAACAAGCAAAATTGTATAAAAGCATGCATTTTGAACGTTAAAAGCACCGTAAATGGTGGTTAGATGCTGGCACAGCAATAGGAGTAGCTGCAACTATAGTTTCGTGGCCGACAACAACTGTGGCAGCTATTTGTGCAACATATACAACGGCAACTGGAGTTGTAAGCTTGGTTAATAGTTTTACTTCATATGAATATGTTGCAAATGTGCATTGGAATAAGGAAGTAAAAGTAGGATCTATATACCCTTATAGAGCTGGCAAAACAATAAAAGGTAGGGTTTTATTGGGAGATAGTGATGCAGCATATAGGAAAGGAAAGACTAAGCAACACAGCGACTTTGATAACAATAAATCACTTATGAGGACTGGAATTAACAACTATATAAACTACAATTAAGTGAGTTGAGTTAAAATGAATAGAGTTGAAGTAGATAGGAGAGTTTTAATAGCATTTATATTGCTGATATGCTCTTTTACCATAATAATATATCAATTAAGATATAGCGAAAGTGCTAGAATTGAAGAGAATTTAAAAGATTTTGGGAATATGGAAACTTTTTTAAGTTCAAAGGTAAGCCAAATAGATATCGAAAAAATTGCAAGGAGAGACAACGGATACTCATTCACTATTATAAACAAGGGAAAAGTGGAAGAATTTCAAGAATTAGGTAAAGTATTTATGGTTGATAAAAATGGAGAATTAATTAATTACTTTACTTTATTCAGGAACAATGAAAAATATTTAATATATATGAGAGGTATATATATGTCTATGGATTGATTTCTTATAAAATCTGTTAGTAAGATAATTTTTTCATGTTTCTCTTTTTAATAAACATGAATTGCAAAATCAAGTTAGACAGTTAATAAAAAAGAAAAACAATCATTCATAAAACATAGAAAAAGTCTTAGTTATGAAATAGAAAAAAGTGATAACGACTGAGAGTATAAGTCACAACACTTTTGCTAACGAAATGAAGGGGAATAAACTAAGATAATCATATGAAGGCTACCACAATAATAGTGTCGATTAACTGTTTCTTAATAATGCAACAAATTTGGGATATTAGAGCATAGGGAGAGTAGATATATCTAACTACTTGACAAAAAACTTCAAATAGTATATTATAATAACAACAGCACCCGACACGCCTCTTAACAATGCGGACCAAGTCGGGTCGTTTGATATTAGGAGACAATATGAAAAAAAATCATCAAGAACCAATTGGAATAGAAGATCAAGTAAAAAATTTAATAGACCTAGGACTTATAGTAAAAGAAGAAAGCTATGCCAAGAAAGTTCTTGAGAGGGTATCTTATTATCGTCTTATAAAAGCCTATAGCATTACTTTGAAGAAAAATGGAAGGTATATAGAAGGGGTAAGTTTTGATGACATTATAGATTTATATACCTTTGACCAAGAATTTAGGCAACTTTTGTTCTCTATGATAGAAGGCATAGAGGTATCTTTAAGAGCAGTTATCACTAATTATTTCTCTTTGAAATATGGAAATTTTGGGTATAAAGAATTGTCTAATATCGGAGAACATAAGAATAGGTATCAAGAAGCATTAAATGATTTAGATAGGGAAGTAAAAAGAAACAAACGATCCCCATTTATAAAAAACTTCATTGACAATTATGAAGGTGGAGAAATCCCACTTTATGCAGTAATTGAAGTAGCAAGTTTTGGAACCTTGTCTAAGATGTATAAAAACATGAAGAACGATGATAAAAGCAAGATTGCAAAGGTATTTCATACAGACTATCATTACTTTGAATCATGGATAGAAAATTTTGCTTATATAAGAAACATATGCGCCCACTATGGTAGGCTATATGGAGCCAAACTTACAAAATCACCTAAGCTATATAAGCAGTATCGAAAAGAAAATATTTCTAATAACACAATTTTTGCTACCCTAATAAACCTAAAAATAATTTCAGAAGAAGAACTTTACTATAATTTTTATCAAGAATTGATAAAGCTAATAGAAGAATATAAAGTTGTTGATTTAAAACACATTGGTTTTACAGAGAACTGGAAAGAACTGCTAAGTCCAGAATCAATTTAATAAACTCACCGAAAGAAGAAAAAACTTTCGGTGTTTTTTTATGCCCAAAAGGAGGAAAAAATGAACAAGATAAGAGATCAACCAAGTAAAATATGAGATAAGTAAAAACTAAAAAAACAAGAATTAATTAGAAAAAGAAGCGATAGGAAAACTATCGCTATTTTTATTAGAAAAGCAGTAATAATATAAATGGGAATTTAGTAGGAGAAATAAAGATAACTAGAATAAGTGCCAAGGAAGGAGAAAAGATTGAGGCAATCAAAGAATTTGAAAAAGACAAAAGATTAAGTTTTATAGTGATAATGTAAATATGGAATTGTAAAAATAGAAAAGGGGTGGTGTAATTTAGAGAAATAACACTTGGAAGTTTATTTGATGGAATAGGAGTATTTCCTTTAGCAGCTAGGAATGTAGGCATAAAAACAGTATGGGCAAGTGAAATCGATAAAAATGCAATATCTATATCAAAGGTACATTTTCCTGATGTAGAGCATTTAGGAGATATAACAAAGTTAAAGGCTAGTGAGATAAAACCAGTAGATATAATAACCTTTGGTTCTCCATGTCAAAATTTTTCAACAGTTGGAGATTTAAGAGGGCTTAGTGGAGAGAAATCATCTCTTTTCTATCAAGCAATACGATTGATAAGAGAAATGAGGTGTGAAACAAATGGGAATTATCCAACTTTCGTTGTCTGGGAGAACGTCATGGGAGCTTTTGTATCGGGAAATAGGATGGATTTTAGAGCCATCCTCGAATCCTTTAGTGGCACCAAAATTCCAATGCCTAAACTTAAGTGGGCAAATGCAGGAATGGTGCGAGGGAGAGAATTTGAACTTTGTTGGAGAGTATTGGATGCCCAATATTTCGGAGAGCCTAGACTTTTGCAAAGAAGAAAGAGAGTATTTATTGTCTACGATTTTGGAGGATTTCGTTCCCACAAAATACTATATAAGCCCGAAGGCTTGCTCAAGGATTCTAAAATTATCGGAAATGTCGAAGATAAGGATACCAAGTCCAATCGAAGATATTCTGATAAAACAAGGAGGAAAATACCAAACATCAGACCCTTTCAAGATAGAAAAATGCGAGGAGGTGCAAAAAGAAAAAATAAAACTCTTTTCACAAACAGCTTTGGGAAACCAAATGAACCTTTTCCAACTTTATTAGCATCAAATCCAATAATGTTTGCATATTGGATAGATGGGAAAGAAGAGGAGGGATTTATTAGATATTTAACACCGATAGAGTGTGAGAGGCTGATGGGACTGCCAGATAATTACACAAAATATGGAGAAGATGGAAAAATTATATTAGACAGTGCAAGGTATAAGGCACTTGGAAATGCAATTGCCCTACCTTGTGTAGAGTATATAATGGCAGGTATAAAAGAAGAACTTACAGCTTCTGTTCACTTTTAACAGAAGCTGAGATAATAAAGCCAAAAGAAAATATAAGAGTCAGAGAAGGCCATGACAAATTGTAAATGTTGTGGTCTTTTTTCTTTGCAAGCAAAACAGGAGGATATATATGGAAAAAGAAATGATAAATATAAATGGGAATTTAGTAGGAGAAATAAGGACAACTACAATAAATACCAAGGAAGGAGATAAGGAAGTAGCAAACTTCACCATAGTTAGCAAGAAAAAAGAAGAAGGAAAGACAAGAAAACAATATATATACTGTAATCTTTATGGTGAAAAGGTAGAGGGAATTAAAGATTTTGAAAGCGGAGAATATATCCATATCTTCGGATATTTTAAGGAAGTCAAAAAAGATGAGAAAACATTTAAAAACTTTATTGTAAAGCATATAAACAAAATAGAAAAGGAAGAAAAAGAGGGGGAAATATAAATGGAATTTTTTACACAGGCAGTTAACGTTTTAAAGATATTAGTAACAGCAATAGGTGCAGGACTTGGAGCATGGGGAGTAATTAACCTTATGGAGGGATATGGAAATGATAACCCTGGAGCAAAGAGCCAGGGAATCAAGCAGCTTATGGCTGGTGGCGGTATTGTACTCATAGGACTGAAATTAATTCCACTTTTAGCAAATGTTCTAAAATAAAATGTTTAACATAGTAGATAAGATCAAAGAATTCTTTTCTGAGATGCTTATCGATATGATCAAGGAAAATTTAAGTGGAATGCTCCTTGATATAAACGACAAAGTATCGACGATAGCAAACGAAGTAGGAAAAACTCCGAGTGGATGGAACTCGGAGGTTTTCAGCTTCATTAAGTCCATTAGTGAAAATGTAGTTTTACCCATAGCAGGGCTTATTATAACGGCTGTTCTTTGTATTGAGTTAATACAAATGGTAATGAATAAAAATAATATGCATGACACGGACACCTTTGATTTTTTTAAGTACATGATAAAGATGTGGATTGCAGTTTGGCTAGTATCCCATGCCTTTGAATTCTCTATGGCGGTTTTTGATGTGGCACAAAACCTTATTGGAAAAGCTGCGGGAGTGGCCAATGTAAGTGCTAAAGTGTCACCAGGAGATATAGAAGTCATGGCTGAAGCCTTAAAGGGAGAATCCATAGGTAAACTTATGACTATAGTCATAGAAACAGCCTTGGTTAAGATGGTGATACAGGGTATATCAATACTCATTACTGTTATACTCTACGGTAGGATGATAGAAATATATATCTACACCTCAGTCTGTGCAATACCCTTTGCCACCATGGGGAACAAAGAATGGGGGAGTATTGGAACTAACTATATAAGAGGACTATTTGCCCTTGGACTACAGGGCTTATTCCTACTGATTTGCGTGGGAATTTATGCTGTACTTGTTAAGACCTTAAATATAACAGATATACACAAGAGTATTTTTGAACTACTAGGCTATACCCTAATTCTAGGTATCACTATGATGAAGTCAGGCAGTATAGCAAAATCAATCTTAAATGCTCATTAAAAATAGGAGGAAATATGATAAGAATAAAAAGAAAAAAGAAGGATAAAATAAATATAAAGAAAGTCGGAAAAGTAGGATTACCAATAGTCTTGATGGGAGCCTATATAACAAGAGAAATTCAAACAAGAAAAATGCTCAAAAAAACAATAGAAAAACTTGATAAACAAGAGGAAATGAATGAATCTGTTCTAACCATAGCAGTAGATTTGTGTGACCTTTTGGAAAGTCCATACATGGAAGATGACCTATATGACTATGATTTAGAGGATATAGACTAATGGCTTATGTAAGTGTTCCAAAGGACCTGACTAAAGTAAAGACCAAGCTAGCCTTAAACTTAACAAAAAGACAACTGATCGGTTTTACTATTGCAGCTCTAATAGGCTTTCCAGTTTATTTATTGGCAAGAAAGGCACTTCCTAACGACATATCCATGTTAATTATGATAGGAGTAGCCTTTCCCATTATCTTTACTACTCTCTTCCAGAAAGATGGCATATACTTTGAAAAATACCTAAAGTATATGATAGATAAAAAAAGACAGGCGAGTATAAGGATATATAAGACAGAGTGTATCTATGATGTAAGAAGAAAAAAGAAAAGAAAGAAAGGAAAGGAGTAAATGAATCAAATACAAAAAAAGCAACAGAAAAAATTAAATCAAGAAAAAAGAAATTTACAAACACAAAAAGAAGATTTAAAAAGTATTAGTAAGAGTCAAAAAAAGATGAAAAATGCAAATGTTTCAAAAGGAAAAGGAAAGCCAAAAAAGAAGCTTTCCTTTTTTAGTGGGAAAAAAGAAAAAAAGAAAAGTGTTCAGCAGACCATTCCCTACCTAAGAATGTTAAGAAATGGAATCTGTCAAATTGAAAAGAATAAATTTAATAAGATGATCCGATTTTTAGATATCAACTATCAGCTTTCCACAGAAGAAGATAAGGAAAGTATTTTTAATGAATTTTCCAGTTTTCTTAATTACTTTGACCCAAGTGTTGATATAGAACTTTCATATATTAATCGAATAGGAAAAAATGATGAGATAGAGAAAAATATAAATATTCCAGATAGACAAGATGCCTACAATGAAATAAGAGCAGAGTATAGGGAAATGTTAAAAAATCAAAGTCAAAAAGGAAATAATGGTCTAACTAAATACATGTATATTACCTTTAGCCTTGAAGCCCAGGACTTAAAAGAGGCAACGACAAGACTTGAAAGAATGGAGATGGATATATTAAATAACTTTAAGCAGATGGGAGTAAAGGCTTATGTATTAAATGGATATGAAAGATTAAAGGTTATCCATGATATTTTAAATCCAGATAAAAACTTTGTTTTTTCCTTTGAAGATTTAAAACACAGTGGACTATCTACCAAGGACTATATAGCACCAGCTTCTTTTAATTTTTCCTCTAACAATCAATTTAAAATGGGGGACTATTTTGGAGAGGTAAACTTTTTACAGATTTTAGCCCCTGAATTATCAGATAGACTCCTATCAGAATTTTTAGGAGTGGAAGAAAATATGATAGTAACCTTCCATATAAATTCTATAGATCAAACAGAAGCCATTAAGATGATTAAAAGAAAAATTACAGACTTAGATAAGATGAAAATTGAGGAAAATAAGAAGGCCATAAGGGCAGGCTATGACATGGACATTTTGCCTTCGGATCTAATCACTTATGGAAATGATGCCAAAAGACTTTTAGTAGAACTTCAAAATCATAATGAGAGAATGTTTGTTATAACTATCTTGTTTACCAATATAGAAAAAAGCAGGAAGAAATTAAGCAATGTGGTCTTTCAACTAAACTCTATAGCGGGTAGGCATAATTGTGTACTGAAAAATCTTAACTATAGACAGGAACAAGGACTAATTTCCACTCTACCACTTGGAAAAAATGATATTGAAATAAAAAGAGGGCTTACAACTAGCTCTACAGCCGTTTTTATTCCTTTTACGACCGAAGAGTTGTGTTTGGAAGGAGAGAGCTTATATTACGGTTTAAACGCCTTAAGCCGCAATATCATTATGACGGACAGAAAACTCTTGAAAAATCCCAATGGTTTGATCCTTGGAACACCAGGTTCAGGAAAATCCTTCTCTGCCAAAAGAGAAATCACCAATGCCTTTTTAATTACACAAGATGACATCATTATATGTGATCCAGAAAGCGAATATGGAAATTTAACCAAGGCTTTAGGGGGAGAAGTTATAAGAATATCTCCTACTAGTAGGGACTATATAAATCCACTGGATATAAATGTGGATTATGCTGATGAGGACAATCCCTTATCCTTAAAGTCTGACTTTATTCTTTCACTTTTTGAACTGGTAGTAGGAAAGGAAGGACTAAGTGCAGAAGAAACATCAGTTATTGATAGGTGTCTGCCCATACTATATAAAGACTATTTTGAGAATCCTGTTCCAGAAAATATGCCGATTTTAGAAGATTTATACAACTTACTTTTAAAACAAGAAGAAAAGGTAGGAAAGAAGTTAGCAGTAGAAATGGAAATTTATGTTAAAGGAAGTCTGAATGTATTTAATCATAGGACTAATGTAGATACAGGAAATAGGATCCTATGCTATGACATTAAGGAATTAGGAAAACAGTTGAGAAAAATAGGAATGTTAATTGTCCAAGATCAAGTTTGGAATAGAGTAACTATAAATAGAAATAAAAAAGAAACCAGATACTACTGCGACGAATTCCATTTGCTTTTAAGAGAGGAACAAACAGCCTCATACTCTATAGAAATTTGGAAAAGATTTAGAAAGTGGGGAGGCCTACCGACAGGCTTAACTCAAAACGTGAAGGACCTTTTAGCCAGTCCAGAGATAGAAAATATCTTTGATAACACAGATTTTATTCTTATGTTAAATCAAGCATCTGGAGATAGGGAAATCCTAGCCAACAAGTTAAATATATCCCTTTACCAATTATCCTATGTAACAAATTCCAATGAAGGAGAAGGGCTACTCTTTTATGGAAACACCATAGTACCATTTGTAGACAGATTTCCTAAAGATACAAAACTTTACAAGTTAATGACAACCAAGCCCGACGAATTAAAAGAGGAAGGGGAGGTGTAAGAAATTGACAGAAGGAGAAAAAATAAGGAGTAACTATATTATAAACCTAGATGCACTAAGTGCTTTAAAGGAACTGCCTGATGAAATATTTGATTGTTGTATTACTTCTCCCCCTTATTATGGACTAAGAGATTATAAGACAAAAGGGCAAATTGGAAGAGAAGAAAGCCCTGAAGAATACCTAAATAAGTTAGTAGAAGTCTTTAGACAAGTAAGAAGAGTATTAAAAAAAGAAGGAAGCCTATGGATAGTCATAGGAGATTCTTATGCAGGGACAGGAAGTAAAAAAGAATACAAAGACCCTAAAAATGTAGAGGGAAGAGCAGGACAGAAAAAGTCTATTACAGAAAACCTAAAAGATTACAAATCAAAAGACCTAATGGGGATACCTTGGCAATTAGCCTTAAAACTTAGAGCAGATGGTTGGTATCTGCGAAGTGATATTATCTGGCATAAGGAAAATGCAATGCCTGAGTCTTGTAAGGACAGACCATCAAGGTCCTATGAGCATATCTTTTTACTTTCCAAATCAAAAAAGTACTTCTATAACTTTGAAGCTATGAAAGAACCCATAAAAGAAATAAGCAAAAAAAGATATATGAGGGCAAGGGGAAAAGACAATAAGTATCTAAAAGAAAATACAGGTGCTAAAAGACAGAGTATAAATGAAGCAAGAGAGTATGGAGAATATATAGGAGATAATGTTCCCCAGTTTAGGAATAAAAGAGATATTTGGACCATTAACACCAGTGCCTTTAAAGGAAAACACTATGCCGTATTTCCACCTAAACTAGTAGAAATCTGTATTCAGGCAGGCTGTCCTAAAGGAGGAATAGTTCTTGATCCCTTTATGGGTTCAGGAACTGTTGGAATGGTAGCTACTTTGATGGATAGAGACTATATTGGCATTGAAATAAACAAAGACTACTGTCAAATAGCGAAAGAAAGGATTGAGAATAGTATGAAATAGGAGGTTTCTATGAAGAAGAAAGGAAAAATAAATCCAAGGGATGTACCAAAGGCTAAGTTTATATCAGAAAAGAGAGATAAAGTAGCTAGAAATAATGAGATTCTTAAGAATATAGAAAGCACTTCAGACTTTTCAAAAAAAGAATATAAGGAAGAAAAAAGTCCTTTTAAAAGAGAAGAAAGTAAAAAAAGACAGGATAATAAGGACAATAGAGATAATAACTATGAAAACTCACAAGACAATACTTCTTACTCTCAAGAAAAAACCCAAGACTTATTTAAGACAGGTGAGAAGTCTACTAGAGAAAAAATACAAAGAAAGACCCAAGAAAGAATCTTTGAAGAAACTTCATCTCAGGGGGATTTTCAGCCAGGACATTCTATTTCTGATTATAAGAAAAGTGAAATAAAAGAGGAAAATAGATACGATGAAGATTATAGGCAAGATGAAATCACTAAGGAGACTAGATATGGGCAAGAAACAGACTATAAGCTAAGTAATTTTGAAGAAAACTATAAGCATAGACCAAATTTTACTAGTCCTAAGTTAGATAGCAGGGGTATTTCTAAGAATAACTATAAAGAAAATAAGTATATGGGTTGGAAGGAAGAGGTTAAGAGGAATAGTTTTCAAGATAGGACAGAGAAAAAAACAAGGGGATTTAAAAAGGAAGAAGCTAGGAATTTTCATAGGGAGGAAAGTCCAAGCTACGATCCCCTATTTCAGGACTCAGATAATGATGGTGTTATAGACCGCTATGATATGAACTTTAGGGATAGTAATGTTTCTTACAGAGATACTAGAGATGACCATAAGTATCTTAAGAAATCAAATTTTGAAGATAGTTTTAAGGCAACTATTCCTAAAACAGATAGGAAAAAAATTGAAAAATTTCAAAAAAACCATATAGGAAAGGAAGAAATTAAAGAACCTTCAAACTATGATCCCCTATCTCAGGACTCAGACAATGATGGTGTTATAGACCGCTATGATGTAAATTTTAGAGATAGCAAGGTATCCTATCGTGATACTAAAGATGATCATAAGTATCTAAGAAAGAATTGGGAGGGTATTTCTCTTCTTGGAAATAAAAGCAGAGAAAGCTTTCAGAAGAATAAGTTAAAAAAACTCTATCAGGAAGAAGGTCAGTTTAAGGATAAGGAAAAAAAGACTGGACTTAAATCTTCAAGTGAGAAATTCAGGAACAAGAGCCTATCTTATAAGGCAAATGAAGAAGATAAAAAAACAATACAAGACCTAAGCCCTAATAAGAAAAAAACTAGTAAATATCCTAAAGATAAAGCTACTATCCCAGAAGGAAAAAAATTAGAGAGTGATTCTTCCAATGGAAAGTTTAGAAAAGATAGCCTATCCAAGGGAATAAAGAATGAAGTTAAAGACGATAAAAACAAGTGGGATAAAAGAAAGTTTCAAGGAAAATTAGTTAAGGAAAAAGAAACTACTAAAGTGGAAAAGGACATAGGAAAAAATGAACTACTTGATAGAGATAAACTTGACTTAAAGCATAATGAAAGTCCTTATAAAGATAGGGATAAGGTAAAGAAAAGGCAAGGAAAAGATACTTTTGACAAAACAAGTAAGAAAAGCAACTTTGATCCCAAAGAAGAATACACTAGGACAAAGAAAGAAATAAAAGATCCTAAAGAAATATTAGAAGAAAAGAAGCTAGATGGAAAGAAAGAATCTAAATTTCATTCTAAAAAGGATAAAAAAACTGGAAAGGATAAGTTTTATAAAAAGGAAGAAAAAGTATCTAAGCTATATGAGAAAAAAAGTAAAAAGGAAAAAGACTTAATTAAGGATAAGAAAAAGGCTAAAAAAGGGGGATTAGAAAAACCAATTACCCTTGCCAGTGCCATGACAGCGAATTATCTATATAGTGGAAAAGAAGATAATACAGGTATCAATGCCGCCTATAAGCTTAGTAGAACTACAGAAATAGCAGGTAGAAAGATAAGTCATAATAGGAGGAAAAAGCCTTTAAAAACCCAGAGAAAAATAAAGTCCTTAGAAGGTAAAATTCATAAAAAAGAAAGCAAACTACTCTTTCAAAGAAACTTTGAAGAACTCAAAAAGACCAAAGCCTATCAAAATACTAATCGACTAAATCGCTTTTTTATGAAGAAAAGATTTCAAAGGGACTTTAAAAAGAAGCAAGGAGAAGGTATAAGAAAGAGAATTAAAAATACCTTTAGTAGTCTTGGTAAAAAATCAGTAGAAGTTATTAGAAAAAAAGGCTATAAGGGGCTTATAATTGGACTTTGTTTTTTAGGAATATTTATTATGGGCTTTCAGGCTATGTCAGGGATGGGAGGTATAAGTTCAGGCTTAACCTCTAATGTAATGGCCACTAGTTATTTGTCTAAGGAAGAAGTCCTAAGTGATGTAAACAATGAGTTTTCAAGTTATGAATATGCCTTGCAAGATGAAATAGATAGCATAAAAACAAACTACCCGAATTATGATGAATATATTATTAAAGGTGATAGTGTTGGTCATGATGTTCATGAGCTATTTAGCTATCTAACAGCAAGGTATGGAGAAATAAAATCTGTAGGAGAAATACAAGGGGAATTAAAAAAACTCTTTAATCAAATGTATGAGAAGAAATATA
>JAUNVD010000112.1 GCA_030537855.1 Tissierellia bacterium
TTAGAGATTACTAAATCGCCAGTAGGAGTTTCAATCTTTTTATTGGTAGCTGTTAATGCATATGAAACAATTTTATATTCGATAGGTTTATCATTTTCTCCCTCACTTGGAGGTATAACAATGACTCTTTCTCCAGTCTTTATCGGTTTCGATGCTTCAAAAATGAAGTTACCAGCAGTGATTTCTTCAACATAAAGGATGTCTTCTAAGTTAAATCCATCTATTTTTCCTGGTAAATCTTTTAAAATGGTAGTAAAGTCATTTTCCTCAGTTAGGCGAATAGTTTCAAATGGATATTTAACACCATCGATTAGTAGTCCGACTTTGAATTCTACCGGAATTCTTTCTACGCCATCTTCCCATTCTTTTTTGATTTCAACTTCCTTTAAAGGCTTGTCCTTGGAGGGCGCATCACCCATTATAATACTTCCGTTCGAACCAATTCCTCCACCTCTCGTAGAAATATTTCCTTTAATTAGCAGGGAAGCTAATTTTTTAGCTGATTTTCCTGCTTCATCTTCTACAATGGCTTTTACACTTATTTGTCCACTCTCATAAAATATTTTATCAAAAAGTTTTGGATCTTTTGGATCGTATCTATTTCCATCGGCATCTTCGTAATAAAGGATTTTTCCACCATTAAACATTCTAGTAGGAAGTGTTATCGTATAATGTCCGGGAAGTTTTTTCTCGCTATGAAAATCGTCTCCCATCTTTCCTGCAGTATTGCCAAAGATAGCTCCTCCATTTTCTATATATACTTTAGCATCTCCAGTAGGACAAAACCATATCCCACCACCCGCTTCTGCATGTAATTTCATAGAATCTCCGTATTCCACATCACCCTCATATGGATAAGTTGAATTTTCAGTAATTACAGCATTCTTTAATCTCAAGGTATATGGAGTCGTTGTAACATAGATACCGCCACCTTGATCGAAAGCCACATTATCCAAAATCTTTCCACCAGTTAAAAGAACATTATTAGAATTAATATTAATTCCTCCACCAGTAGTATAGGACTCATTTCCTTTGATGACTCCGCCTTCCATTATAAATTCCGCCGGATATCTTTTAGTCCATTCTTCAAAAGGTGCTTTAGCAAAATTTTTATCTTCTGTTTCTCCTTCGGCATATTGATCGCTTGCAAGAATTCCACCGCCTTTATATCCCTTATTATTGGATATAATTCCACCGGTCATTTTTGCTTTTCCTGATCCATATATTGAAATCCCGCCGGCTCCAATATTATGAGCACCCGTATTATTATCAATTGTTCCGCCATTCATTATTAGTTCAGATATTGGTATGTTTTCTAATTTATTAGGATCCGATTGATCTCTATCAAAATCATGAATACTATCACTACCTACTAGGATTCCTCCAACTGAACTAAAATTATCTTTGATTATTCCACCATTCATTGTAAGCGAAGAACCATGATTAACTGTAATTCCTCCGGTGCTTTGGTAATTAGTCCACTTATTATCATAATAAGAAGGATGATCAAACCAACTTACATAATTTCCTGAAATGATGCCACCATTCATGACCATTTTAGCACCATCATCTAGATAAAATCCTCCAGATGAATACCAGTTGCCGCCTCCGTAAGTTGAAGAATAATTCGTTCCTTTAACAACTCCGTCGTTAAATTCTACATATGCCTTTTCTCCAACAGCTTTTATAGGAGCTATACTCGTGCCGTCATCATACCGGTCATTTTGGAAAGTTGCATGGTTGATAATTAAATGACCTTCCGTGTGAATAAATCTTCCTTTTTTGTCACGTCCTATTGCATTTTTCCCTTCGCCATCAAAAACGATAGAATCATTTTCTTCACCATTGAGAATCAGTTTTGCATCTTCCATAACCTTAATAAAGGTATCAGTAAATCCTTTTGCTCTTTTAAAAATCGCTTGTTTTCCTTCTTCGGTCAAAAAGTTTATTATCTTTTCATTGTCGATAACTAAACTTTCTGTAAATAAGTATTCACCTTCTTCTAGGACAATTTCCTCTTCCTCATTTTGATTGACAGCTTCTATTTTTTCCTTTAGTTTGTCAAATAAGGATTGTCTACTAGGGTTGTTTTGAAGTAAAACGGGACTTTTCTCTAGTTCATCTAATGGATCCACTTCTAACGCTTCCTCTGCCACATCTTCTGAATCTTCCAAT
>JAUNVD010000113.1 GCA_030537855.1 Tissierellia bacterium
AAAGATTTTATTGGAAACTGCTGAATAGTTTTGTAACTGAAAACATGTTATCTGTTTAGAAGATGACAATACCTCAAGTTATGCTTAAAGATTATGTCAGTATTTTTTTGTTAATATCTTTCTCTCAAGTAATAGTAAAATTTGAAACTTTGTGAGTAAATCAATAGCAAAAGACCAGTTTTTATTTGCGTGCATATTCAATCACTTTTATACATTTGTCTTTTCTATGGAATAGACTTTAAACTCAACTTTCCTATTTTCATTCACATTTAAATTTGGATTTTTGTTTCATCGTGATTTTTAAATGATTGCTAAAAGCATATAATTCCACTCTCTTATAGCATTCTACGCCACAAATATGGTATCAATGAAAAAAGACACGCGAATGCGTGTCTTTTTGCTTCAGAGCTATTTTTTTGCAAGAATCCTAAAAAACTATTTTTAATCTAAACCAAGAATAATCCAATAATGTTCTTTTGTCATTTCCTCTAATCTTGTATTTGAGGCATCCAAAATTTCATAATAACCCCAAGTGTCAGAATCTATATCTTTAAATTGAATCAAATATTCTTGATTTTGTAAATATACTAAATCCTTTACTTCTGTATGTCTTTTAAATAGACGATTAAACATAATTACAGCTTCTCTTCTTGTTATTTCTTGATTTGGTTTAAAGGTTCCATCAGGATATCCTTTAATTACATGATCCCCATAAATTTGGTGAATCACTTCTTCTGCCCAGTGCCCCTTAATATCTTTAAACGGAGCTTTTTCATTACTACCTTTCGTAAGCTTATGAACCATCTGTGCAAATTCTCCTCTTGTGATTTTATCATTTGGACGGAAAGTGCCATCCTTATATCCTTGCATATAACCATTATCTACCATATATGCAATGGCATTTTCAAACCAATCACTATTCTTAACATCTGGAAAATGAGCATCTCCACCTGGAACAATATTTTCAGTGAGTAATCTTGTAAACATAGTGGCAGCTTCTGCCCTAGTCATATTATTATCTGGTCTAAAGGTTCCATCAGGGTAGCCGGTAATATATTTAGTCACCTTTTTATAGTTTTGCTGTTCTAATTTTGGTGGTTCAAGCTCTTCATTTGTTGATGGTTTTTTACTTGGTTTTGAACTTCCTGGTCTAGATGGTTTAGAAGGTATGGAAGGGTTGATCGGTTTTGATGGTTCAGAAGTCCAATCTCGAAGAAGGGCATCTTTTATACCCTGGATAGCATTCAAAACATCTTCTTGTGTTGCATCTGAATTTCCAAAAACTTTCTCGCCCTGAAGAATAGCATCTTTTAATTCCTTTTGGTCTTCTGGCAATCCATGAATAAAATCTACAGATTCTACTTTCTCTTTACCCTTTCCAATCCAAAATTCTAACTCTGTTTTATCCACCACCTGAGGTTGGGATACTTCCTTAATATGGCCGATAGCAGAACCTTCTCCTAGTAATTCTTTACCTGTATTCGTATCTTCCAAATAAGCTTGAACTGTAATTTTTACATCATTTAGCATTTCTGGCGTTATGGAAGAATTAGGTCTAATCTCTATGCCATTTTGTAAATTATCAACTTCATGAGATGAACTAACAGCAGGGCCCCATTGACCTCCAACTTTTTTCAAGGTCAATCCTTCTAATCCATTTCCGAAAGAAATCTCCACACGATTTGCCCCTGAAGGAAGATTATTGATAACAATATTTGTCTTTCCATTGGTTAAATCTGGTGCTTCCACATGGGGACTAGAAGGTTGTCCATTCAAAGCTTCTCTTGCTTCGTTCAGAGCTTGAGTTACTTGATTTACTTGGTCCTGAGTTGCATTAGGATTATTATAAATACTTTGTGCATTCATCATGGCTTCATCAAAAGCAGTTTTAAGACTGTCATCTGCATTAAAGTATTGATCTTTTCCTTTTACAACTTTTCCTTCTTCAATGGCGTCAAATAGTTCGGATTTGTCAACACTTGGTGTTGGTTTTCCATCTAATCCCTTAATAGCATCTTCTAACTCTTTTTTCGCTTGATTTACCTGAACTTGAGTAGCATTGGAATCATTATAAATATTATGAGCATTTGTTAGTGCTTGATCCAAGGCATCCTTCTTGTCTTGGCTAGCATTTTTATAAGAATCCT
>JAUNVD010000043.1 GCA_030537855.1 Tissierellia bacterium
GTAAAAAAGGTTGTAGATAATGGGAAAGTAAAAAACATATAATATTAATCACCTGTATCAAGAAATAATTATGATACAGGTGATTTTCTTTTATTCTTCTATCTTTCGCCAAATTATTTCTCCACTTTGATATCTTTGGATCCAATAATTTTTATCCTTAATACTTTTAGGAGAAGAAAATTCTATATAACATACTTCGTCAATTTCCTTGCCCTCTTTCAAAGGCAAAGTAAACAGAAATTCTTCTTGAGCCCTGTCTTTTTTGAGTAAGCGACTGGAAGGTTTGTCCATAAGAGTTTTCGTGTAGTATATAAAAACAATATTTTTCTTTTGTCCATTCACATTTATAGTTATAGGCTGAGTAGCAGAAATAGAATAAAAGGCTTTCCCGTAAAAATGTGAAACTAAGGAATCTTCCTTTTTTTCAATTTTAATTAAATTTTTATCGTATGGAATAGGAGACTCCCAATGAAAGACATAGTAAAAAAGGGCAAAACCAATTCCTATGGTGACAAGAATAGACATTAGTGAAATCACTATTTTTTTATGACGAAAACTTTTTTTAAAATTTTTTAAAAGTCTTTCCTCTTCCTTTGGAATTTGAATAGGTTTTTCCAATAATCTTCGCTCCTCTTCACAATAAGGACAAGACTTTAAATGATCCTCAATATATTCTTTTGTGTTCTTATGAACAACACCATCAATATAAAGAGGTAGTAAATCCTTTACAATCTCACAATCTTTATATTTCATTATTTTTTTCCTCCATGTATTCTAAAATTTTCTTTTTTCCCCGATGATAAGTGACCCTAGCCCATCCACTACTTTTTCCAAAAAGTTCCCCTATTTTTTCAAAGGATAGTTCCCCAAAAACTCTTAAAGTGAAAACCTCTTTATAAGGTTCATTCATATCGTGAAGAAATCGATGTATTTCAAAAGCCTCTTCTTTTTGAGAAAGATGTTCCACAATTTTTACTCTTTTATCTTCAAAATGATTAAAATTTTCCTGTAAAGATATGTTTTTTCTTTTTCGATAGGTGGAAAAATAGGTGTTTCGAGCAATTGTAAAAAGCCAAGCGCGAATATCTTTTGACCCATCAAAGGTATGAATCGAATTTAAAGCTTTATAAAAAGTTTCTTGGGTTAACTCTTCAGCAGTGGTGGCGTCCTTTGTAAAAGATTTAAGATATAGATAAATATCTCTAAAATAAAGCTCATATATATTTTCAAAATCCATATTTCCCTCCTTCTACTTATATAACGTAAAAAACTCTAAAACGTTACAAGATTTTTCCTTTTTTAAAGAAATCATAGGTGTAGGTAGTAAAAAAATAAAAAATCTTGTAAGATAAATGTAATAAAGGATATAACTATTGTATAAGAAAAATTAAAAATGAAGTAGTGTATAAAGGAATCTTAAGATTTAAACTTTTTAATGATGATAAAATGCATTCGCTATATGAAAATTTTGTATTAGAGTATTTTAAAAGACATCATCCCCAATTGAACCCAACTTCTTCATGGATAAAATGGAATGTGGAAGGTGGTATGGATCATTTACTACCTTATATGAAAACAGATATTACCTTAACAAAAGGAGAGAAAACTTTAATCATTGACACGAAGTACTATAGTAATATTTTCAAAACGAATCTTTATAATAATGAAAAATTACATTCAAATAATTTGTATCAAATATTTTCTTATGTTAAAAACAAAGATGTTCATAATACAGGAAATGTATCAGGTGTTTTACTTTATGCTAAAACAAATGAAAAGATATCCCCTAATTGTGAATTTATGATGGGAAAGAACAAAATAGGGGTAAGAACACTGGATTTAAATAAGGAATTTAAATATATTGTAAATCAGTTAGAAGAGCTCTTATGTTTTTTACAATAGTGGGAATATGTAAAGTTAAAATACCATATGAATGATAGTAGATGATAACTTGTAAAAAAAGAGGGAAGTATTCACCGTGAAAGTTACTTTTTAAACTTTTATGATGAATACTTTTTGTTTCAGAACGAATTAAATATTCTCGATACTAAAATACAGTAGCAGATATGGTTAAAAGCTTTCAACTAGTTTATGTACTCTTTAGATTTTCTATTATTTATTTTATAAAGGAAGTAATTCTATGATTAACAGTTAAGATATTTTATCTTAAAAATCAAAGACTTATCTTTGATAAAAGATATCAATGCCATTTATTTTTGATATAATAAACATATGGAGGTTTGACATGAAATCCAAACAGATTAAAGTAGGAGAAAGATTTATTAAGAAACTTTTTGAACCTTCATTTGCAGGAAAGGTTCAAAAACAATATGAACTTTTGTTAAAGGACCATCCTAATGATCCTCCTCCCCTTCAAAGACATAGTTATGGGAAAATTTTACCTTTAATTGCTGCAGTACAAGTAAAAATAGAGGAAGGGAAATCTACGGAGGAGGCTATTCAAGAAGTCCAAGACATTTTTTATAAGAGATTTGTGTATTCTGGAAGGGATACGATGAAAAAAATGTTAAAAATCCCCTTGGCGTACAAACTTTTTCTTCCTATTACCATTCAAGTGGTGGAAAAAATTTATGGTTATGATGCAGGATTCTCCTATCAGGTTCTAGAGTTTAGTTCTAAACATGTGGAATATGATATTTTAGAATGTCCTTATCATAATCTTTGTTCCCAATATGGATTACCGGAAATGACAGATATCTTTTGTACTTCAGATGATATTGTAAATGAAGATGCCCATAAAAACCTTGTGTTTGAACGTAGTAAAACTTTAGGACGAGGTGATGAAAAATGTGATTTTCATTTTTACCGTAAGGACTTAGTTCAAAAATAATATTCATAGTTAATAAGGATCATAAGAGAGGTTATGATGAAAGAAAAGAAAAATAAAAATCATATAAAGGGAGATCAACTTATTTGTAAAATATTTACTCCCCCTTTTCAAGAAAAAGTTATGAAACGATTGGAGATTTTAGTTCAAGAACATTCTAACGAAAATCAAGAACGTCAAAGAATTACTTACCAAAGGATCTATCCTTTAATTGGAGCGGTACAGGTAAAAATGGAAGAAGGTTTATCTAAAGAAGAGGCTATAAAGGAAGTACAAGAAGCTTTTTATGAAAACTATGTTTATCCCAGTCTGAAGTCTTTAAAAAGGTTTTTTTCCATCCCTTTACTCTATAAATTTTTTATACCTCTTTCTATTAAATTGGTGAGAAAGAGATTAAAAGTGGAAATAGGATTTTTGTATAATATTTCACAAGAGGAAAAAAATGAGTCTAGGTATGATATTATAAAATGTCCATATCATGAAATATGTTGTGACTATGGATTACCAGAAATGACAGATATCTTTTGTACTTCTGATGACATTATTTATACTTCCGTACATAATAATATCGTCTTTGAACGAAGTAAAACCATTGGACGCGGAGATGATATTTGTGATTTTCACTTTTATCGAAAGGATGTATATTAGAAAAGAACGTACCTTGGAGATACGTTCTTTTTTCTTCTTAATAAAAACTTATCGATATTAGGTAATAATAAGGATAAACCTTTCCTAGGAAAAGAAGGGTAAGTAGAAATGTTAAGTACTAGTTTTTACTAGGGTTACTTTCAAAAGAATAAGTTTTTATACTCTTATTTGTCTTTTAAGACATCAAGATAAGGAAGAATGGTTTGGATATGTTGTGCAAGTGGTTGTGTTTGTAAACCAATTTTACCAGGACCAGTTACTTTTGCTAGGAAAAGTCCTTCTCCTCCAAGTAATACATTTTTAACCCCTTTAATCCTTTCGATATCATAATCGACAGTATCTTCCATAAAGGCGATATATCCATTGTCAACAAAAAGGGTTTCTCCTGGTTCCAAGTCCTTAGTAATAAGGGCTCCGTCAATCTCTAAGAATAACTTTCCTTGGCCAGATGCTCTTTGCATAAAGAATCCTTCGCCACCAACAAGTCCTGCACCTATTTTCTTTTGGAAATAGATGGAAAGATCCACCGTATCTTCAGAAGCTAAAAAGGCTTTCTTTTGCACAATTAAATCCTTACCAGGTTCAATATCATAGTCAATAATATCTCCTGGGAAAGAACTGGAAAATGCAATAACCCCATCTCCATGTTCTGCTGTGTAACGACTTACAAATGCACTTTCTCCTCCAACCATACGTGAAAAAGCTTTTTTAAATCCACCAGATTCTGTGGCCATAGAAATGGTATCACTCATCCAAGACATTCCACCTGATTGGGTAATTATGGTTTCTCCACGGTTTAGATTTACAATAAGTACCGGAAGATTGCCACCTTCAATTTTATAATCCATATAATCACCTCATTTATTTATACCCAATTTTTATAATTGTTCACTATTTTCTTCTATTAAATTTTATGCTACAATCATAATATTATAAGGAGGAGTGTATGGAAAGGAAACAAGAAAAACTATTTTATATTTTTAACTTTGGACTAACCATTTTTATGAGTATCCCCTTATTTTTTGCGTATATACATAAAAAAGATACTACTATTTTCCCCTTGGCACAAATGCTATATCCTGCTTTTGGAGTGATGATGGCAAGGGTTCTAACAAAAGGTAGTCCGAAAAAAATATTTTATCCCTATCTTTTTGGAACGATATTAGTAATCCTAGGAACCTTGAGTATTTTCTTTACAGACTCTATCAGTCTAAATCTATTTTCCCAAGGAGTTATTATAGTACTTAGTCTATATATTATTTTTCAAGTAAGAATGCTTTATAAAATAGATTCCAAGGAATTATATCGAAGTGGTCTTCATCTTGGACATATAAAAAAGGGGATTCCTTGGGTTCTCTTCTTTGCGAGTATGATTTTCTTACGATTTGTCTTTGGTCATCTTTTGATAGGTACTATGGACGAGTTTATAGACATTTTAAAAAGCCCAAGAACATTATTCTTAATTCTATTATTACCCATTAATTTTATTTTGTCTTGGATTCCTTTTTTCGGGGAAGAATATGGGTGGAGGTATTTTTTACAACCTATTCTTCAAAAGAAATTTGGAATGAAAAAAGGGATTTTATTACTAGGCTGTATTTGGGGGATTTGGCATTTACCTTTAAATCTTATGTTTTATAATAGTCCAGACCAAGGTCTTTTAAGTGTACTAACTCAGTTTATTACCTGTATTGGGTATGGGATCTTCTTTGGATTTTTGTACCAAAAAACAGATTCTATTTGGATTGTTTCTTTTTTACATTATATGAATAATAATTTGGCTGTTTTACTTTCTGGAAAGGGACCAGAAGCATTACAAAATAATGTTTACACTTGGGGGGAAGTAGGACTTCATGGTCTTATCACTTTCGTCTTTTTTGGTGGATTTCTTTTGGCAAAGGAGTTTCAAGGTAGAAATACCCTGCCAACAATGGAAGAGCGTTTAGAATATAGAAGAGCTCCTTGAGTTTTACTCAATAGGAGCTCTTTTTTTCTTAGGTCTATATTTTTTCCAAAGGTTTAATAATGTTGTTAAAATATTAGTCAATTTTTTTTGAATCTTATTAGAGATAAATGTAAGTGCTGGTCCTGGGTCCTTTGGATCCCATAATCCTCCAATCTTACGTGGAAAGATTGGTTTTAGGAATTTTGAACTTTCAGTAGAATCTTCTTCGTCAAATTTCCAAACCTTTCCATAAATTCCTTTTTGATAATTTAAAAATTTCTTTTCATGGTCTAAAGTAAGTCCTTGAGCATCTAGATAGTAAAGATAGGGAAAATCCACATCTAAAGCTTTAAAGAATTTAAGATAAGGACCGAAGGAGAGCTGAATACTTAGTAAATAAGTATTTTGTGTTGTAGGGTCTTCTTTAAAGGTACATTCCACATATCCTCGATAATGACCTTCTTGGACAATGGATTTAGAAAATTCATAGATTTTTGGATTCCAGCATTGCTGAACCATAATTGGTTCTCCAAAATAAGGATTGTTTCGCTTCATTTGACGATAAATTCCGTATGCCATAAGTTCTGAGTGTTCCCCAAAATATCCATGAAAGGTGTATATACCATTAGTGGCTCCTGGAATACGACGAAGTATTTTATAGTCTTTTTTATCTTTACTTGCCATTTCTAAATATTGTGCTAAATCCTTTTTATTATGAATTTTAAATTTTTCTTGTCGATTTTCATCAATACCAAGGTAAGGATAGGAGAAAGAAGAAATAAAGCCTGGTAAATTTTCATCTTTCACAGAAATTTCTTCTGGAGTGGGAATTCCAAAGCTTCGGGCAAATCCTTTGGCTTTCTCATAATTTATAAAAGCTTTCCAGTTCCCCATTTTTTCTCCAGGAAAAATATAATAATATTTTAATTCTTTTTCATGTTCTAAAAGAAAGGGAATATGGGATTCTTCTGTAGGAAATAATACAGGTTTTTTCTTTTCCCTTTGGCCATATTTTTGTAATGTGGCAAGGAGGGAATCTTTCTCTTTGTAATCAATGGTTTTTGTAATATATTTAGAAGGACCAAATTTTTCTCCAGGAAAGGTAAATGTGACAATAGGAATATCCCTTTGTCCTAAGGAACGGGAAATTTGAAGTCCACTATAAGTATCTCCATTTAATATAAATGCTTTTCTTTTTTCTTCCATTATGGCCTCCTCACTACTATTATAACAGAAGAATTCTATGAAATTTTGAGGAAGAAGGAATTCTTCCCTTAGGTTTTTGTTTAAGTTTTGGATACAAGGATATATATTAATTGATTGTATAATTTGGAAGGAGGATTTAAATGGAACGTAAAGATATTACATTTGGAGGAAATGAAGTAACGGTAATTGGAAATCAAGTTAAAGTAGGCGACCAAGCTCCTGACTTTGTAGCAGTAAATAATGATTTATCTCCTTATGATTCTAAAGAAGGGAAAGGAAAAGTAAGAGTATTTTCTGTAGTACCTAGTATTGATACAGGAGTATGTGAATTACAAACAAAACGTTTTAATGAAGAAGCGGCTAAGTTAGGTGATGAGGTTGAAATCCTAACGATTTCTGTAGATCTTCCTTTTGCACAAGGTAGATTCTGTGCGATTGAAGGAATTGATCAAGCAAAAATTGTTTCTGATTATAAAGATTTAGACTTTGGAGAAAAATACGGATTTATTATCAAGGAATTTCGTTTATTAACTCGTGGTATTGTAGTTGTTAATAAAGAAAATGAAATCACCTATGTAGAATATGTACCAGAAGTTACAAATCACCCTGATTATGATAAGGCCTTAGCAGCTGTGAAAGAATTATTATAAGAGGACTAGATTGAAGATAAAAATACTTGTGGTAGGAAAGGTCAAGGAATCCTATTTTCGTCAAGGAATTGAGGAGTATAAAAAAAGACTTTCTTCTTATGTGAAATGTGAGATATTCTCAGTAAAGGAAGAAAAGGCACCTCAAACATTAAGTTTGGCAGAAGAAGAACAAGTAAAGGAAAAAGAAGGAAAGGCCTTACTTCGACAAGTGAATGAAAAAGATGAAGTCGTCCTTTTAGATATTCAAGGGGAATCTATGGATTCTGTAAAATTTTCAAAGATCTTAAAAAACTATGGAATCCAGGGGACAAAGAATGTGATTTTTATCATTGGCGGTTCTTTAGGAGTATCTGAAGAAGTGAGAAAGCGGGCGAATCGTCGTATTTCTTTTTCTAAGATGACTTTTCCCCATCAGATGATGCAAGTGATTTTATTAGAACAAATATATCGAGGATACCGGATTATGGAAAATCACCCTTATCATAAATAGCTTGCACCATAAATTTGTTAATCATGGGTATTTTTGGGTAAATATGATATAATTATGATAAGAAAATATTAGGAGGTTTTACAATGTCTGAAAAGAAAGTAAGTGAAGCAAAAGAAAAAGAAATGAAAGCTAGACTTGCACAAGAAAATGCTCATAATCCTGAAGAAACACCAGCCAGTGATGTTTATAGTAAATTAGACGGTAAAGACCCAGAAACTGGAGTGGAAATTCCTACGGAAGAAGCAGTAGAAGAAGCAAAAGAATGGGTTGATGAGGTAAATAGAAGATAAGATACGCTAGGACGAGGGAAACCTCGTCTTTTTGTTACTAAATTGTTACCATTTCCCTTAATTTTACATAAGAAAAGGAGCCCTTTTTTTGGTATGATAGATATAGGATAAGGGGGCTTAGAATGAAATCATTAAAATTATGTATTATTATTTTTGGAATGACTCTATTACTTGGATGTCATAATGGTCATACAAAGGTAGAGTTAGAGACGATGGAAGGGAAAGCTGGAAATCAGAAAATTACAATTATCCCCTATAAAATGGATAAAGAGTTATATTCAGAAACGATACCTTCTTTACCATTTGATATGGATGAAGAAAATATGGTTTTTGCATTGGACAATTTAGTATATGGGAAATCTTGGAATGGAGAAGATCATACGTTAAAGAAGAATAGTGATTTATTCTCCGGAGGAGAACTAAAGGGAGAAGGAAAGTTTGTAGATCTTTCTCTAGAAAAAAAGATGATTTTAGGAATTAATGAAAAAAAGAAGGGCGCTATCATTTATAATAAAGAAAAGAAAATGATACCAACAAATCTTTCCATGGGTTTTATAACAGAAAATGGGAAATCTCTTTTTGCTATTCGAAATAATATGACAGTTAAAGGGGATATTAAGGATTACAATGTGGAAAAGCTTGAATCCTTACCTTTACAAGGAATTATGGATCCCCATACTATTAGAGATAAAAATTTAACCTCTATCAAATTTATTGAACAAAGAGGAGGCCAAATTTTAGTTGGTGGAAAAACGAGAGATCAAGTTTCCATGGTCTATGTTTACGACCAAGCTGGAGAACCTATTATGTACCTAGGAGGAACTTGGGGACATATGACTGGTTGTTCTTCTGGAGCTAAGGTAAAAGACCATTATTATATTTCTGATACTTCTTCTAATATTATGTTAATTTATAATAATGTAGGAGGAGAAATTGGTTTAGTGAACTTTGGAGAGATTTACAAAGACCATAATATCTTTCTACGTTCTTTAACTTCTATAGAAGACCGTTTATTTGGAGCTTTTGTTGTAAAAACAGAAGATGATGCATATCAAGTATTTATTGGAGAAATGATTATAGAATGATTTAAAAAAGGTTGGCCATCCAACCTTTCATTTCTTTTATGAAGAAATGATAAGGTAAATAATGGGGATGGAAATAAACATTGGGATTTCAAGTTTCCTTGTATATTTTTCCCTCATGTTCTATAATTAAAATAAAGAATCGATGATAGAAAATGTTAAAAAGGAGCACCCATGAATCGTAGTGTGGAAAAGAAAGAATATATATGGAGATGTAAAACGAAGGAAGAAGATATTTTATACTCTCAAAAACAGGATGCAATACTATTTAAACTTTGGCCTGTAAACACAAATAAAGACTATAGCATTAAAGACATTGAAGAATATCGAACAGAGGCTTTAAGAAAGTATCCGAAAGAACAAAGAAAAATTAATGGATTTTTAAATGCCTTACAAAGGTTGGAAAAGGAAGACCTGATTTGGGTGGATTTTGACGAAACCTACCATTTATATTCGGTGAAAGGAACTTGGAAATATCTTGGGAACAAAGATTATCATTTCCTTCCAGTAAAATATGAACTGAAAGTAGAAAAGGCTCCCGGAGAAATAAAAAATATATTTACTGGGGGAGGAATTATCCAAAGAAGATATGGAGAAGATATTATAAAAAGGACAAGGGAACTTATCACAGAAATAAATGAAAATAAAGGTGAAATATCGAATACAAGTCCAAAAGAAGTAAAGGTCAAAGAAAAAGAAAACTTCGTAAACACCCAACAAAAAGAAGAAGGATTCGAAGAGAAGAAAAAACAGTTAGTGGAAAAACCAGTAAAAGATCTAAAAAGAACTCTAAAGAAGAATCAAGGTAAGGATGACCAGGTTTTAGAAGATTCTTCAAAGGATAAGGAACATAACCAAGGACAATTAGTTTCTAGACCTTCTGGAGGACTACGAGTTCGTAACAATAGTGTAGAAATCTATCCTTTAAATGATGATGTTATAGAAAAAATTATAAAAAATAGAAAAGAAGAAGAACATCAAGAAGAATATCAATTTGGAGACATAGTCATTGAAGTTTACCCAAAAGAAGAGGAAGTTATTGTACAACAAGAAGAACCGAATTATCTTCCTGTTCCAAGAGAGGAAAAGCCTTTAACAGAATATCAGGAAAGATATCGAGATTTTCTTGCTTTAAGAGAACATTCCATTGAAATGGCAAAAGAACATATTGACTATTTCTGGAATCTCCATTATAGTTATTTAACCATGGAAAAAGCAATGTTAGAATTTTTTGCTGAAATACAAAAAATCTTTTTTAGTAAATAAGAGCTGTCGAACTTCGACAGCCTTTTTATAAGGAGGAAAATATGAATAACACAATTAAACATCAATTAAACCATCGTAGTATCCGAGAGTTTACAGAAGAACCATTAACAGAAGAAGAAAGACAAACTTTATTAGCTGTTGCAAATCAAACAGCAACTTCAACAGGAATGCAAATGTATTCTATTATTCGTATCACAGACTTGGAAAAGAGAAAAGCAATTGCAAAAGTTTGTGGACAAGAATATGCAGCACGTGCTACAGAATTATGGATTTACGTTGTGGACTGTTTCCGAAATGGAACCATTGCTAGAGAACAAGGAGTAGATATTCCAGCGATTAGTGATGAAGACCGTTTCTTCCAAGGATTTACAGATGGGGCATTGGCTGCACAAAATGTAACAGTGGCTGCAGAAAGTATGGGACTTGGAGCTGTTTATTTTGGTAGTATCTTAAATGATGCAGAAAAAATAATTGAAATTTTAGAATTACCAGAACTTACCTTCCCTATTGTAGGTCAAGGAATTGGACATCCAAACCAAGAACCTCAATTAAAACCAAGAATGCCATTAGAATATAAAGTTTTTGAAAATACCTACAAGGTTTTTGACAATTATTTAGAAGAAATGAAAGAATATGACAAAGAATTAAATACCTACTACGATCTAAGAGATGCTAATCGTCGTGTAGATACTTTTACAGATCAAGTAGTAGGAAAATTAAAGGCAGATCTTCCAAAACGAGCACAATTAATTAAAATAGCTGAAGGACAAGGATTTACCTTTAGTAATAAATAATATGAAAGAAATTAAAATTCAAAGTAAAAGAGAAGAAGAACTTCTAGTTCTAGATGAGATTGTAAATAAATATTTAAGAGATGTTAGGGCAAAAAACGGGGTATTAACTCTTTTTTGCCCTCATACGACAGCTGGCCTGACGATGAATGAAAATGGTGACCCAAATGTAAAAAAGGATTTGTCCTATGCCTTAGACCTTATTTCTCCTAAAAGAAAAGACTTTCAGCACTTTGAGGGAAATAGTCATGCACATGTAAAAGCATCTTTAATAGGACCTTCCTTACAAATTATATATCAGAATGGACAAATACAACTAGGGACATGGCAATCCATCTATTTTTGGGAATTTGATGGGCCAAGACATCGTAAACTTTGGCTGGAACATATAGAGACAAGAGGTTAGAGATGAAATTAGAAAAGGGAAATAAAAGTTTTCAATTACAAGCTTTGGAGTATGAGTATCCTTCCAATTGGACCTTAAAAGGACAAGGTTTTGATTTTGATACAGATTGGCTTATTGTATCTTTATGGGGAAGAGATGAAAAAGATGAATATAAGCTAGAAGGTCCCTATCTTCGTTTAGGAGAGTTGGTAGATACTTACGAAATGTTTATTCGTGTAGAAAATGGATTTTTAAAAGAAGGAGAATCCTCTTTTGTTGAACCAAACCTTAAAATAAAAACATTGAGAAAATCTGAGTCTGTAGTATTGTCTCTATCCTTTAAAGATGATAAAATAAACTTTAGAATAGAAGAAGAACTGAGTCTAAAAGAATTTCGTGAATGTATAGAATCTTTAGAATCAGAAATTCATAAATGTTCTACTTTTGAATAGAAGATGCATAAAAAAAACACAGTGCTTTTACAGTAAAAAGTAGATTAAATAGAGACAGTATTATAAAATTATGGTATAATGGAGTTGATGAAAAGGATGAAGGTTTTTTCAACACCTAGATTAGATGCTAGAGAAGCAGAGGAACGGGATATTGATTGGATCATATCGGTAGAAAAAGATCCTGAAAACAATCGTTTTATTTGGCTTGGTACTCCTGAACAACATCTTAAGGAAATAAAAGGGGAAAGTACGCATTTATTGGTTTTTGAAGATAAAAACGGGGATAAAGTAGGTTATTGTTTATCAGAATCACATCCTTTTCGTACCTTTGAATTACGACGAATTGCTATAACGAAAAAGGGAAAAGGATATGGAAAAGAGGCAATGAAAGGGATGTTTGATTATGCATTTAATCAATGTCACGCTCATCGTCTTTGGCTAGACGTATATCCTGATAATAAAATTGGGATTCAATTATATGAATCTTTAGGAATGCATCGTGATGGAGAATTACGAGATTCTTATTTATCTGAAGATGGGGAATTTAGGAATCAAATTATTTATTCCCTATTGGCACCAGAATGGAAGAAATAATAAAATTAAGGTTGACAAATAGCTTTGTGGGTAAGATAATTAAAAATATTCGACACAGAGCCATGGGTTGAAAAATAAATCATAGTCGTAAAACTCCTTAGTTAGTTTATTTCTTTCTTACTTACTTAAAAGAATGGGCGGAGATCACCGCCCTCAATCCATGGCTCTATGTCGAAGGAAAGAGAATCTACTTATGGTAGATTCTTTTTTATATGAATCTAATAGGAGAGAATTTATGGATTACAAAATTTATCCAATGGAAGCCCAGGATCATCCCTTTGTTTTAGATATTTATAATCGTATTGTAAACCAAGGGATGTCTTATCAAAGGGAGACACCTTTTTCTTTGGAAGAATTTATAGATTATGTAAAAGACCATACTGTATATGTTTTAAAAGTAAAAGACGAAGTATGCGGTTTTTTTATTTTAAGGCCGAATGGTCCAGGACGAGTTTCCCATATAGCCAATGGAACATATGGATTAGCAGAAAAACACCGTGGAAAGAATTTAGGTAAGGAATTGGTTCAAAAATCCTTAGAAATTGCCAAGAAAATGGGCTATCATGGAATCCAATTTAATTCAGTAGTAATCAATAACAAGGTGGCTTGCCATCTTTATCAGTCCTTTGGATTTAAAGAAATGGCCATTATCCCTAAAGGATACCGAGGGGATGGGGAATATTTTGATATTGGCATTTATTATAAAAATTTAATCAATGAGAAATGATATTTTGAAGTTTTATTTTCTTTCTTTTCCTATGTTATAATAAGAAGAACGAAGTGAAAGATTCAGATATGGTGATGGAAATGGTGGATATAGTACTAAAGCCAATGGAACTGAAAGATGTAGAAAAATTTCGTCATTGGTCAACTCATGATGATGAACTTTTTTCTGATTATAACTTTTTGCCAAAAACAGACAAAGAAGTAAGAGAATGGTATGAATGGAAGGTAGGAAGTTTATTTTCTGAGTACTTTTGTATTATAGAAGGTGAGATTCCCATTGGATACTTAGGAATGAAAGGAATAAACTTTCTTTTTCGTACATCCTTTTTAGGTATCGTTTTAGATCCTGGGAAGGTGAATCAAGGATATGGAGAAGTAGCTTTAAGGAAGTTTTTAAAATATTATTTTGAAGAAAAGAATATGAAAAAAATATTTCTTCATGTTGCTCCGTATAATAAAAGAGCATTCTCTTTATATAAAAAAATAGGCTTTCAAACGAAAGGAACATTTCCCTATATCTATCCCAATGGAAAACCACCTCTTTACCGTGAAGAGTTTCAAGATATTTGGGATTTAGCCATAGAACTTGGCGGGCATTGGATACTTAGAGGTATCCGAATGGAGTTAAGCCAAGAAGAATATTGGAAAGGAGCCAAGGAATGAGCTTTTTATTAGGACATTTAACATTGGATCTTGGAGAAACAGCAGTTGAAAATATTTTTATATCTGACTTTATGCCACGTGCCAATGGAAGTTTTGTAAAAGTATATTTATTGGGACTTCGTTATGCCAAAGAAAATGGAATCAATAAAACAAATAAACATATAGCCAAAACCTTGGGACTATTAGAATCTGATGTTATCGCTGCCTGGGACTATTGGGAAAAACAAGGGATTGTACAAGTTCAAAAAGAAGAAGGTGGAGAGGATTCTATTATTTTTCATAATTTAAAACAATTATACATAAAGAATGTATATCAAACTCAAAAACCAAAGGTACGGAAGTCCTTTGCTGGGTCTATGTCTGACCCAGTTGTGGCCAATTTATTGGCACAAGTAGATTTTTATATGCGAAAGACCCTGCCTTACCAACAAAAACAAGATATTATCCAATGGATTTCAGATTATAATATGCCACCACAGGTCATAGAAGAAGCCTTTTACTATACGACGGAAATGAAAAATATTTATAATTTAAAATATGTAGAAACTGTGGTGAGAAACTGGGCCTTAGAAGGAATCCGATCCTTAGAAGCTGTAGAAGCCGCCTATAAGAAAAATGATATGCGATACTATCGATTCCGAAAAGTGATGAAAGCCATCGGCCTTGGGAACAAGCCCTTTGTACAAGGAGATTTTGACACGATTCAAAGTTGGTTTGAGGACTTAGGATTTTCTATGGAAATTGTCTTGGAAGGGGCAAAGAGAAGTATGAATATTGCCAATCCTAATGTAGGGTATATTAACGGAGTGATGAAAAATTGGAAGGAAAAAGGGATAAAAACAATTGAGGATATTGGAGTATTAGACATTAAAGAAAAAACTAGAAGTCGGAAAGTACCAAAAGGATTTCATAATTTTACCCAAAGATCCGATCAATATACAGCAGAGGAATTGGAGGCTATTGCACGAAAAAAACGGCAACAATTTCGAATGGAAAAGGATAGATAAATGGACGATCGTTTATATCGAGAAATAAATTTAGAATATCAAAAACTGCGAGATCGCAAAGAAAGAGAACTGGAAGAGAGAAAAGAAGAATTATTTTCCGCCCTTCCCACCTTAAAAGAACTGGAAGAAGAAATTTCCCGACTAGGATTTTTTGCAGTAAAAGAGCAGCTTGCTGGGAATCATGAAAACATTAATAGTTATAAACAAGAAATATATGCCCTGGGAGAGATGAAAAAGAAAATCCTAGTAGAAGCAGGATTACCAGACCATTATTTAGAATTAGAATACCAATGTGAGAAATGTGAGGATACTGGATACCTACCTTCTGGGAACCGTTGTGATTGCTTTAAACAAAAACTGGCAACTCGCTTATATAATATGAGTAATTTACAATATGTCTTAGAAAAGGAAAACTTCCAAACTTTTGATATCCAGGTATTTTCTCAAGAAATTATAAAAGAAGAAGGGATTTCCCCAAGGGAGAATATGACCTTTATTCTTGATGTGGTGGAACAATTTATACGTAACTTTCCCAAACAAAACGATGAGAATTTATTGTTTTATGGAGCTACAGGACTGGGAAAAACATATCTTTCCAATTGTATTGCCAAAGAATTATTAGACCAAGGGTATACGGTGATTTATCAAACCGCCTTTACCTTTTTAGATATCTTAGAAAGT
>JAUNVD010000114.1 GCA_030537855.1 Tissierellia bacterium
TTCCAAAGAGGTCTCGAATGATTTGTTCTTGCCAGTCAATGAGTTCAAATTTCTTTCCTGCCCATTTTCCTTTGGTATGTTTTAAACACTCGATAAAGGCGACTGCATAGTCCGCCCTTTCTTCATCGTAGTAGGAAGTGGGAAGCATGAATTTTGTCGATTTATATTTCTTTAGTTTTCTAATACTCCTTCACCTCCTAAGTATGGGCATAAAAATAACTAGCCTCTTTGCTAGTCTTGACTACGAGAAATAAAGCCTATGCTCTATTTACGATATTTTTAATTGGATATTAGATTGTTTATAAAATCATCAAACCACTTAGCACCAATTTCTAAACGAATGGTCGGTAATCTTCCAAATGTATTATATTTCAAACTGACAATTCTCAAATCATCTTTAAAATCCGTACCATAATATTTATTAAGGGTTATTCCTTCCGTAATAAAAATGGTTTCATCTTCTAAGTACTCTCTTAAAAATTCTTTAAAAGCTAGATCCCCATTTTCCCCTTCAGTAAGTCCTATCATAGTGATTGCTGATACATCAATTAGTTCCTTTAAATTTTTCTCCGTCTTCATCTATCTATAGGTCATTTTCATTACCTCCGTTTATCTCTAAAAATTCATCATAGGTAATTAGACCTGCATCGTAGAGTTCATAATTTTTGTTATTTATATAAAGCTCTCTTTCTTTTTGTTTTCTTTCTTTATAAAGCTTTAAATATTCGTTCCACCCTATTTGACCTGCATCGTAAAGCTTTCTTTCCGGCTCCCTTGCATAAAATTTTCTTTTATTTTCTTCTCTTCTTTTCGTCGCTTTTAAAAAAGTGGTTCTTTTTAATTCTTGGTTTGTCATTCCCTCATCCTCCTCTTATTTGGTATATACATATTCCCGTACTATAGAGGATTTGTCAAGTAATATTTAACTATAAATATTTAATTATTTGATTTTCCAGTAATTTCCAACCGTTTTATATCTGCAATCCCAAGTATCATAAATGAATCCATCTTTAATTACTGAAACGTGTTTTGCGACTCTAATTACATAAACCCCCTCATTCATTTTCTTACAAAACTCATCTGTCGTATATTTTGTATTATCCGCTTTTCTCATCTGCTTTTCTTTCTGATAGCCTCTTTTCTTTAAAAATTCTTCTATGACTCTATCAGAATTTGGAGCATCTTTAACTTTTATAGCAACTTCTGTTAATTGCTCCAAGGCCTCTTCCCAGCTAACATCCAAAGCTAAAGCTAGCGCCCTAAACACACAATCTGCTGATCTCACAAGATTTCTAGGATTTGCATTGTAGAATTTAAATCTTCCTTTGCTTTCTCTCATTTCATACCTCCACTTGCATCTGTATATTACCTCTAAATAGAGATAATATCAAGTTTCACCATTTATAAAAATGCTATTTTTATATTTTTTCGCACTTATCTTTCCCGTATATCACATTTAATGTAGATCCATTATCCCACGAAACTAATATGGACCCTATATCATCTACTCCAAAAACTGTACCTTCTGTTCCAATTGGTGGCGCCTGTGGGTCATCCATCTGGATTAGTTTTACTCTTGTGCCTTTCGGATAAAGGAATTTTAGTATTTCAATCGTTTCTCTTCTTATCATAATTAATACCTCCTAGTCTATATATATCACTCTAACTTGGAGATAAGTCAAGCATTTTTTTAATTTTCTTAGAATTTAAATCCCACATGGTAAGGCTATGCCATTACTCAGCATTTTGTTTTCCAGCAAGTTGGCCATTAAATTTTTCAATTTACTTTCATCTTATAAGTCACCATTACCTTCAAAAAATCAAGTTGGAAACTATTCGTTCATTTCACCAACTCACTGTAAGAAAAACGAACGCCATCTCTTTCTACCGATACTTCATTCGCTTTCCCTACTTGCTCTATATATCTTTTAATTATGACGTCGGAATACTTTTGATCCAATTCCATGGTATAACAAATTCTATCGGTTTGTTCACATGCAATTAAAGTCGATCCACTTCCTCCAAATGGATCAAGTACCACAGAATTTGACGTTGAGGAATTC
>JAUNVD010000115.1 GCA_030537855.1 Tissierellia bacterium
AGAAAGGGAACTACATGGGATTTGATTAAAGTAAGCTCTGGGAAATTATAGAAGAGCGAAAAATATATAAAGAGGATTTAAGAATTGAAGCAGGAATGTCTTCAGCAACTTTAGCAAAACTAGGCAAGAATCAAATTGTTAGTATGGATGTTCTTGGAAGAATTTGCGAAGTTTTGCAGTGTGATGTAGGGGATATAGTGAGTTACGTGGAGGAAAATAAATGAAGTTTTTAGATGTATTAGAAGAAGTATTAAAATCAGATGAACGTTTTGTTGGGGAGAATAATCAAGTTATAAAAACAAAGGTTTCTGACGCTGCTAGGGGTATGGATAGCTTATTAATTAAGTCACTTTTAAAAAATGAATTATTAAGAGATAGTTTTTTTACTAAAGTAGATGATGTTTATGTATTTGACAAGGTTAAGTTTACCTGGGTCTTGGAATCTAAGGAGTTTTTACCGGATTCATATACCCTATATAAAAATAAAATTGGATTAGTAGATAACCAGAACAATCTCATTAGTCAAAAACAAGATGTATCTTTAGTTTGGCCATATAAAGATTGTGTACTTGAAGGGGGACAAACTAAGGAAGATCAGAAGAGAGAAGAGATGTTTTATAATGAAACTCTTGCTCCAGATCTGGTAAATAGACTACTTGCTCCAAAGGTATTAGGAAATGCTAAGAGATATACCAAAGATGGAATAGAAGAAAATATAGAATTTAATGAAGATGATAATTTAATTATAAAGGGGAATAACTTACTTGCCCTATCTTCTTTATTAGAAAAATATGAGGGAAAAGTAAAATGTATTTATATTGATCCGCCATATAATACTGGAAGTGATAGTTTTGGATACAATGACTCTTTTAATCATTCTACTTGGTTAACTTTTATAAAAAATAGATTGGAGTTATCACATAATATTCTATCAGATGAAGGTGTGATATTTGTCCAATGTGATGATAATGAACAAGCATATTTAAAGGTTCTTATGGATTCTATTTTTGGAAGAGAAAATTTTGTAAATTGTATAAGTGCAAAGATGAGTCCATCTAGTGGAGTTAAAAGAAGATTTGCAACAATTAAATTTATAAAAAATATAGAGTATATATTAATTTATAAAAAAAGAAATATAAGCATCACACCTATTAATGATCCCATTTATGCATATGATGAAAATTATAGTATCTACTTTGACGGTGTTGAATTAACAACTTTGAAGGATAAACTAGATAAAAATTTTCCTGCATTTGATAAGTTAAAAATAAAAGATTATTTGCATATTCCAGAAATCAAGAATTATATAATGGAAAATAAAAATAATATATATAGAAGAGATTTAGCATCAAAATGGGTCAAAGATAAAATTAACGATAATTCTTTAATATTTGAATCCAAACAGAAAAAGAAATCAAGAAATTATGTGTGGGAAGTAACAAATACTGATGGTAAAACTGAACTTGTAATGGACATTAATAGCACTAGATCAGTCCCTTTTGAAAGATTGGAACCATTATCTTGGAAAATTGAAAATGATGAGCTTACTTTATTGCGAGGAGACTTTTGGGACGGTTATGATTCAGATTTAGCAAACATAACCAAAGAAGGGGTTAAAGGATTAGGTCAGGGACAAAAACCTGAAAGATTGATAAGAGACATATTATTTTCAGTAACTAATGAAAATGATATAGTTCTGGATTTCTTTATGGGATCAGGAACAACTGCTTCTGTAGCTCATAAAATGAATAGGCAATTCATTGGCATAGAACAAATGGATTATATAAATACAGTATCAGTACCTAGATTACAGAAAGTAATTGCTGGGGAACAAGGAGGCATTTCAAAAGAAGTTAACTGGCAAGGTGGTGGATCCTTTGTCTATTGTGAACTACTAGAAGACAATCAAACTCTAATCAATAAAATTCAAGATGCTACTGATTCTAAAACTATTAAATTAGTTTTAAAAAAAGCCACAGATAATGGAAAAATAGTACCATCAGTATTACCAGATGACTTAAAACAAACTGAAGAAGAATTTG
>JAUNVD010000044.1 GCA_030537855.1 Tissierellia bacterium
ACATATGCTAAAAAAAAGAAAAAGAAACCGCAGAGAAAAAAAAGGAAGAACACAAAATAAAAGAGAAAAAGAAGAGAAAGAAGAGAAATAATATTAAAAAAAAAATAGTATGAAAAATTTAAATTTTTTTTTTGAAACGAGTACTAGTAAAGTGGTGCTAGAAAGGAAAAAAATAAGAGAAGAAAGCGTAATACGGGATCACTAGGATCGGTAGACGAAGACGAACGTGAAAGAATACGAAAATTCTTTTAGAAATAAAAGAGTGTTCGAATGACCAGTATTTAACTGGGGAGAACCCTCTGAACTTAAGCATATCATTAAGAGGAGGAAAAGAAACCAACTGGGATTCTGTTAGTAGTGGCGAATGAACACGGAAAAGTCCAAATGGTAAAGTCTTTTTAAGACAGTTGTAATGGAGTAGTTTAAAACATGATGGAAAGCATGGCCAGAGTGGGTGATAGCCCCAGAGAAGAAAAAAAGAAAAAGAGTAGTGCTGTTTGGTAGTGCAGTATGAAATGGAGGTAGAAACTTCAAAGACTAAATACGAGACCGATACCGATAGAGAAGAAGTAGTGCGAACGAAAGTTGAAAATATCTCATAAGAGAGTGAAAAGTGAAAGTATGCGCGAGTAAGCCGAGGAAGTCGGACCCGTATTGAAACACGGACCAAGGAGACTATAGATACAGCGAGGGGAAATGAGGAGAAACATAGAACCGAAAGAAATTGAGTAGTTGTATCGATAGGACCCGAAAGGTAGTGAACTATGCCTGCCCTGCTAGAAGCCGCGGAAAACCGTGGTAGAAGAGCTAAGCCGTATTGATGTTCAACTCATTGGCAAGAGGTGGGTATAGGGGCGAAAGACCAATCGAACTACCTGGTAGCTGGTTCCAGCCGAAATGTCTCTCAGGACAGCGGTACTTAATAAAAACAGGAAGATGTTGTAGAGAGGATGTGGACAAGGTCAACAAACTCCGAATGCGTCGTTATGGCGAGCGTGAGCCGGCATAATAGTCTGAAAAAAGTACTAGTGGGCGCTTTGTGGTAAGCATGGGGCGCAAAAAGGGATGAACCTAGAAAAATGGTAAGGTGCCAAAAAGAGAGCAAAGAGAAAAAGTGTTAGTTAGATTGAGACAGTAGGGCGGTGGCCATGGAGGTCGGCATCCGCTAAGAAACGTGTTAAAACGTACCTACCGAATCTAAGAATACTGAAAATGGATGGCGCTAATCTCTCGACCGAGCCATTAAAGATGAAGTCAGGTAGGCTGGCATGAGAATTCTGAAGAAGATATATTGTGAAATATATTGGAGGAATGAATCAGAGCAGATCTTGGAAGTAGTAGCATCATAAATATGTGCTGAAAGGAGGCGGGTTTGTCCTTTTTATAGAAGGAAGTGATACGATCCTAAGAAAAGGGAAAAAAGGTAAATAATCCAAAAGGGTTTACTCTGAGTGGTGACACGAGAATGACACTATCGAGAAAAGCATTAGTGTAAATTTGCTGATGAGAAAAAAATCTCTGGAGAGTCATACGAAGAAGGAGAAAAAGATAGTCGATGAAAAAGAAGAGTAAAAATCGTACCGAACCGCAACAGGACTCCAGGGTGAGTAGCCCACAGCATAACGTATTGCAAACAAGGGAAATCGGCAAAATGGATGAAAAACTTAGGGAAAATCATTGGCTCTAGCATGCTAGAACTGGGCTAACAAGGGGAATCTGACTGTTTAATAAAAACATAGCTTTGTGAGAACGCAAAGTGAATTCTGCCCAGTGCTTGGGACGTTAAGGAAGTAATTTAAAGTACGCACCTGTAAACGGCGGGAGTAACTATGACTCTCTTAAGGTAGCCAAATGCCTCGTCGCTTAATTAGCGACGCGCATGAATGGAGCAACGAGATTCCCACTGTCCCTGTTTGCATGTTTGCGAACCTACAGCCAAGGGAACGGGCTTGGGATAAGCAGCGGGGAAAGAAGACCCTGTTGAGCTTGACTCTAGCGAAGCATAGACCTCTGTTCTAATGTCGTAGCGAGGTGGGAGAAATGTGTGAGACCACTGACATAAGTAGCGGGGGATCTTATAAAGCTTGGTGGGGAGTTTGGCTGGGGCGGCACGACTACTAAAAAATAACGTAGACGTCCAAAGGTGAGCTCAGAGGGGATGGAAACCACTCAGAGAATACAAGGGTAAAAGCTTGCTTTAGCAATTAATAGAAATTAATTGTACTGGAAACAGGGGCCTAGAGATCCTTTACGAAACTAAGCGTAAAGGTGACAGAAAAGTTACCACAGGGATAACTGGCTTGTGGCGGCCGAGCGTCCATAGCGACGCCGCTTTTTGATTCTTCGATGTCGGCTCTTCCGAGCATGGTGGAGTATCAGCCACCAAGTGTGTGATTGTTCACCAACTAACAGGGAACGTGAGCTGGGTTTAGACCGTCGCGAGACAGGTTAGTTTTACCCTACTGCATAGTGTAGGAGAGTAGGCCGAGGTAGTACGAGAGGAAGTGTCGGTCAGGACCACTGGTGTAGCTCTCATCTGTTAAGGTGCGGGGCGTAGCTACGTCCTTCTAGTAATAGCTGAAAGCCTCTAAGCTAGAATTAGTACTTGACTACATGGTGGCATGAAGACTACATGCACGGGGATTAGAACTGTACGTTATGAGCTTTTTGCGAGTAATTGAGGTTACTAATATTATCCTCTTTTTTAGGAAAAAGATTCGGAATTGAAAAAAGGAATCATGAAGATGAATATATATAAAATGAATAAAAAAGAGTAGAAGTTTATTAATTAATGAATTTATTTATTATTAAAAAAGGAAATGAATAATTTTTGATTTTGAATGTATAATTTTTTAATTTCATCTTCAAGGGATTTACCGTTTTCGATGAATTTATTTTTATCGACATCTAAAAAGGATTCATAAATATTATAGAGGTTATTTGAATAATCGATATAGAGAAGATTCATTTGGAGAATGTTGTTAAAAATTAGAGAGGAAAGGTGTTTTTTCAAATGAGTAGAATAAGGATGAACATTGTAAAGATCGTGGAGGAACTTGATAGAATTATGTAGGATGAGTTGAAAGTCGTATTTATAGAAGGCGATTTCTAAATTTAGATCGTAATTTTCATGGTTGGAGATTTTTTGGTGAAGGATGTTTAGATCGTGATTTTTTTGGGAGAAGTAGAAAGTGTTGTAAAGATTGGGAATTTTTTTAAGGAAACGAATGGGTAAGGAGGGAGAGTTGATGAGAATTTTATATTCATTTTCGATGTTATTTAGAAATAAATTGAGTTTTAAAAATTTTCTGTAAAGAAAATCGTCATTGAATGATTTTTTGTATAGATCTACTTTTTCTTTAATTTTTTCAATTTTGAAGAATAGTTTGATTTGATTGGATTTTTTATTTCGATGGATGATAGATAAGATTATGTAGAAGAAGAAAGACAGATAGAGAGAGAATATAAAGAGAAAGTATTTTTTGTTGTCATTAAAAATTTTCATTTTGAAATAAAGAGAAGGTAAAAATAATATTTTATAGTAGGATTATTTGGAAATGAAAATTTTGGATGACGGTAAAAATAATATAATAAAAATATTATTCTTAATATTGAACATATTGATAATATTGATGGTATATGTGAATTTTGTGCATGAGAAAAGAACGGTGAATGAGGATATAATAAAATTGGAATTGTGCATGAAGAAAATGAGGAAAAATATAGATAGTTACGAAAGATATGACATGATGGATTTAGAGAGGAAAAGACACGTGATGTTGGAGGACAAATATAAGAATATGGAGGAGAAATACAAATTGATGCTTGAAAATAGGAATATACCGAAGAATATCAAGGAGGAGATGGAAAATATGTACAAAAACTTTTTTATGAAGAGCAAAATAAATGACATGTATTTGTTGGAAGAAAAAAAAAAGTATACGATATACGGGTATTACGTGGACATGGTGCACTTAAGATTTTGTTATTATATATATGTGTATAAGTCGTTGAAGTTGATTTATGAGATATATAATAATGGGATGGAGGGGAAAAAGAAAGAGGAGAGGAGTGAGAGGATATTGTGTAATACGGATAGAATAATACAGCATATTGTAGACATAAACGAAAAGGAGAATTTGGATAATATGTATAGATATATTATAAATAAAGTAGAATTTAAGATATTGATTGAAGAGATAAGGAATAGTATAGAAGGACTGTATATTCAAAATTTGGAATTATTTATTGATATTTTTAGAGGGAAATAGGTTGGAAGAGGAAGGGGGATTTAGGGAGGAGTAGAGATAAAACCTGTACTTGAATCCGTTTTCGAGAATGAAAAATCCGTCTGAATCAATGGATAGGGAATTATTGAAATTGAGGACGAGAGAAAGATCGAAGGTGATATTTTTTAGTAGGGAGGGATTTAGATAGTATAGATTTGGGTGATTTGGAAGGAGAGTGGCAGGGAAGATGACGTCACCATGGAGATGGGAATTTTCGATGATGGTGCAGAATAATTGAAAGGGATAATTAAGAGCATGGCGATAGACATTTTCACCACCAATAATTAAACATTTTTTATTTTTGGCTAATTTTATTGCTTCAGTGAATGAATGGGCTGTTTGTATTTCAGGATGTGGATCTATTTTTTTTGACGTTAACATTATTTTCTTGTAACCATTGAATTTTCCTATTTCGATGGTTTTTCTTCCACCGATGAGGACGACATCAGAGTCGAGATTCATGATGTACCTTAGGAAGAGTAGATCGTATTTGAGACGGCCCCAGGGGAATTTATTTTTGTAGCTTATGTACATGTTTTCTTTGGAGAAGGCGACGATTATGTTGAGAAGTTCATTGGATAATTTTAACATGAAAGGTTTTAAAAATTTTCTGTAGAAATAGGTGATTATTAAAAAAGCGATAAAAAAGAGAGTGGAGTTTTGGAATGATAAATTGTAGGAAGAAAATTTTGACAATTTTTGTAGTGGGATTGATAGTGATTAATTTTGTTTTTTTGACAACAAGATTTTATACATTTTATAAGATGAAGAAAAAGAGGCATAAAATGGATGATGTAATAGAGAAATTTAAAAGGGAATATGATGATGTAAAGACAGAATTGATGAAATATAAAATAGAAAATAACATTAATAATACGATAAATATAGGGAAAACGAAGATGGGGAGGTTGAAGGAATGGTTGGAGAAGAGTAGGGAGAATTATGTAAAATATGTTGAGGAGAATAGAGAGTACTGTTTAAAGATGATGAATGGGATAAAGGATATGATAGAGAAAATAGAAAATGGGGAGGAGGAATTGGATTTGAAGGAGATGGATGAGTATAAAAATATGGATAAGAAAATAAAGGAGAAGATGAGTGGGGTGAAGTTAAAATTTATAAAAAACAAATTGGCGTTGGAGTTGTTGAATAACAACAAGAATGATATAAAAAAAGAGGAGAATTTGAAGGAGATAAATGAATTGATTAGTAATTTACGAAGTAATAAGTTGATGAAATTTGAAAATAAGTTGTTTAAAAAATATTTTAATGTATATGGATTGAAGAATGAATTGAGTAATTGTTTTTTCAATGCGGTGATGCAATGTATGATGTCGTTGGGGGATTTGATAATGTATTTTCGGATGAATGATTTTGATGAGGAGAGGGAACCGGTGTCATTTATGTTTAAAAGATTTTTGATGAAATATTATGATAGTGAGGAGAATAAGATGTCAGAGATGAATAGGGATATATTATTGTTATTTGAATCTAGATTTCATTTTTTTTCGGGAGCGAATCGATACAACAGATTGAATTATTTGAAGAATTTTATAGGGGCACTGATAGAGGAGAACAAATACTTAGAAAGGTTTTTTTTTAATGATATAGAGATAGCAAGACGATGTGTGAATTGTGGGAATATGATTTCACAGGAATATGTGAAAAGATATGAGACGGAATATATTGAATTACGGGAGGAGAACGATTTTTCGGTGGTAGAAACATTGTTGAAAGAATATGTATATGACAAGGAGAGAGTATCTAAGGATTTGAAATATTGTTATAAGTGTAAAAAAGAGAATAAATACAAAATATATAGGAAAAGGAATATGAATACGAAATACGTGATATTTTATATACATGGTAATAACTGGATGAGGTTGAGTAAATTTACATATATGCCACAAAAATTTAATATAAATAGGAATGAATATAGACTTGTATCGTGCGTATATCACAAAATAAAGGATAATTCAACGACACATGTGTATGCGTATAGATTGCGACATAATTTATTTTACGAGATAGATGATAGGGAGAGTATTAAAGTACCGAAATCGATATCTAAAAAACATAATATTATGGTATATGAGAAGAAGTGATTAGGAATAGAAGGATATTTAGTCACTTAATTCTGCGAGAAGGAGATGAAGACTTAGAAGTTGTTTGTATAGATCGAGTAGGAGAAGCTTATTTTTTAGTTTTATTAAGGATTTTTTTTGTGATTTGATTTTATTTTGGATGTGTTGGTCGAATTTATTGTTATTTTGGTTGCTATTTGGTTGTGTATTTTCGAAATGGGTATTTTGGTTGGTTGAATATAGGTTTTTTAAAAGACAAGCGATGTAAGACAAAATCATGAAAGAGATAGGTATAAAATTTTTATTTAAAGGGAAATTAATTAAGATATGGAATGGATGGTGAAATTTTAATATTTTTTACGAGATGGCCGTCTTTGAGAAGGAAGACGGAATTGAATAGATTTAAAATTTCGTTGTTGTGAATGACGGCGATGAGAGTAATATTGTTGTTTTGAATTAATTTATCGAAGATATTTTTTTCGAGGGCGGGATGGACGTTGGATAATGCTTCATCTAAGAAAAGGATGGATTTGAATTTTAAAAATTCTCTTAAAAAGATGATTAATTGCCTTTCACCGAGACTGATAAGAAGACCAGAGGGACCACAGATAGTGTTGTATCCATTTTTCATGGAGATGAAAATATGATGAATACCGAAAAATTTAGCATACTTGAAGATGGTGGAATCAAGAAGTGAGAAATTACCGTATTTGATGTTGTATAGAACTGTGTTATTGAATAGGACGGTTTTTTGGGAGATGAAACTGATGTTGTTGAGATCTAATTGACCAGAACCGTAAAAACGATTGTTGATGAAGATGTAGGGAAGGGAGGGACCATATCCTAAAAGATGATATAATAAGGAAGATTTTCCAGAGCCATTGGGACCGATGATGGCGAGTTTTGATCCAGAGAGAATTTTAAAGGTAGAGGGGAATAGAAGAGATTTTGAGGCGTAGATGACGGAAAGATTTTTGAATTCGATGGATTGAAAAGGAGTTGGAATGGAGATAAAATTGAAAGAGGGAGGATGGAATAGGGAATATTTTTTGAATAAAATGAAATTGATGCACAATTTGCGATAGATTTGGGAGAGATTTGAGAGATTATCGCCGAAACCGTTTATGATGGTGAGAAAATAAACGAAAAGATTGAGATTAAACTTTTGAATAGAGAAAATAAGATAAAAAAGGATAGAAAATTTACCGATATTCCAAATGATGAATTGAAATATTTCTAGATAGTGAAGCATTTTTTCGAAATGGAGTTCTTTATTAATAGCGGATTGGGAAAGGGAGAGAAATCTGTTGAGTTCGAAATTGATGGATTGATTGAGTTGAATGATATTGTGGTTGTCGATGGATTCACAGAGAAAGTTGTCACATTTGTCGAATAGGAAACTAGATTCTTTACGTAAAAGGTTTCGATAATTTTGAAATAGAAAGGTGATGTATAGATAGAAGAGGACGAAAATGAGGAGAAAGATGGATTCACGAAATCCGAGGACATGAAAGGTGTAAAAAAAGGTGAGAAAGATGGAGATGAGTTGAGGAAAGATGTAGCTGGAAACGCTGGTGACGATTTGTTCGATGGCATTAGATTTTTGAATGATGACGTTTAGAGGATCGGCGAATTTGAAATTATTGTAAAAGAGGAAGCTGTTCATATTTAAAAAGGCATTGTAATTATCTAATTTGCAGGCGAGACTTACGATATACTTGGCATGGGAAAGATAAATATTTGATATTGGTTTTAGTAGTTTGTAGGAGAGAGAATAGAAGAATAGATATAAAATATCGAATTTGATGTTAAAATTATTGTTTTTAAGTTTGGTGGTAATTTTCATGTTACAAAGACCGCATTTGTGTAATAGATATTTAGAAATACCGATATTTATGCAGGAGAAGAATAGAAAGAAGCGTACTTTTTTAATTTTCCAGATGTATTTATAAATGAGAGAGAAGATTTCGTAGAAGGAATGATTGTATGATTTCATGTATACCCTTTTAATTTTTTAGAATTAAAAAAGAAAATATTTATTTAAAGTTAGATGGCCATGTCCATTTTAATTGGATTGTGGGATTTATAATTTTTGATGATGAAATCGTTGAATTCGAAATCGTCGAAGGAAGTATAGGATTTATTTCTGAATTCGAGAAGGGGGAAGCCGAAAGGTTTTCTCTTAATTTGTTCTTGTAGGGCAGGGATGTGATTTTTGTAGATGTGGGCGTCACCGATGACATGTATGAATTCACCAGGAGAGAGATTGCATATTTTGCAGAACATGAGGGTTAGTAGGGAATAGCTGGTGATATTGAAAGGGATTCCGAGGCCGACATCACCAGATCTTTGAAAAAGTAGACAGCTTAGTTTATTTTGATAGATTCTGAGTTGGAAGAGGACATGGCAAGGAGGTAGACACATGTCATTGAGGGCGAGAGGGTTCCAGGTGCTTACGATGAGTCTACGACTGTTTGGATTTTTTTTGATTTCGTTAAGTATGTAGGCGAGTTGGTCGATGCCTTCACCATTATAATTTTGGTGGGACCCACGATAGGAGGCACCGAAATGTCTCCATTGGAAGCCATATATAGGGCCCAAATCGTCTTCATCTCTGGAGAGGCCAATTTTTTTGTAATATTGATTGGAGGAATTACCGTTCCATATGTGTATTCCTTTTTCTTTTAAGATTTTGTTGTCGGTATGGCCTCTTAAAAAGAAGAGGAGTTCTTCGATGATGGCTTTGATGTACATTTTTTTGGTGGTTAAAATGGGGATTTTGTTGTCACATAGGGAGAATCTCATGATTTTTCCGAATAGACTGATGGTGCCAACGCCGGTGCGATCGTCGGATGGTATTCCATTTTTCAAGATATCGTCGACTAAATTTAGGTATTGATATTCATCGTCGAGGAGTGTGCTTTGAGAATGGGTTTTCATGTATTTGCAAGGTATTTTAAAATTTTTTTTTAAATTCCCATGAAAATGATGTTTAGGTCATTGCAAGAAGTAGATCCAGAGATGGATGAATTGATTAGGAAGGAGGAGGAGAGACAAAGGGAGACGTTGGATTTGATAGCGAGTGAGAATTATGCACCGATAGCGGTTTTACAGGCGAATTCTAGTGTAGTGTGTAATAAATATAGCGAAGGATATATTGGGAGAAGGTATTATGGAGGTAATAAATATATAGATGAGATAGAAGGGTTGTGTAAAAAAAGAGCATTGAAATTGTATGGGTTGGATGAAAAGATATGGGATGTGAATGTGCAGCCATTGAGTGGATCTACGGCGAATTTGGCGGTATATATGGGTATAGTTGGAAAGAATGGGAGAATAATGGGGATGGACTTGTCATCAGGTGGACACTTATCGCATGGATATAGGATAAAGAGGAGGAAAATAACAGCATCGAGTATGTTTTTTCGAAGTAAATCATATAAAATAGATGAGGAGGGGAAAATAGATTATGGGGATATAGAAAGGAAATATAAAAAACATAGACCGGATTTGGTGATATGTGGGGCATCGGCATATTCACTGGATATAGAGTATAAAAGAATTAGGGAGATAATAGGGGAGGATACGTATATGATGGCGGATATTTCGCACGTATCTGGATTGATAGCGAGTGGTTTATTGAAGAATCCATTTGAAGTGGTGGATATAGTGACGACGACGACACATAAGATATTACGAGGACCGCGGGCAGCGATGATTTTTTATAGGAGAAGCAAGATGGTGAAAAAGGAGAGGGTAGATATGAAATCCAAAATAGATAGTGGGGTGTTTCCAGGATTGAATGGGGGACCACACAATCAAAAGATAGCGGCATTGGGGGTTGCCTTGAAATTGGCCAATTCGGTGGATTATAAAAGCTATGGGGAGGAGGTGATTAGGAATGCGAAAATACTAGCGGATTACTTGGAAGAAAAGGGATGTAAGATAGTCGGAGGAAGGACGGAAAACCATTTGATTTTATTTACATATCCTGGGATAAGGGGGGCTGAATTGGAAAAGGTGTGTGATTTGGCTAATATTTCGATTAATAAGAATTGTATTAAATCGGATAAATCACCGATGAATCCGACGGGGATTAGAATAGGAACACCAGCGATTACGACGAGAGGATTGAACAGAGAGGATGTTTTGTATGTAGGGGAATTATTGATGAGAGCTATTAAGATTACATTGAATTTGAAGGAAAGGGCATTGGGTAAGGATATTGATTACTTGATGACGAATGATTTGGAGATAAATAAGTTGAAAAAGGATGTTGTTGATTTTATATATAAATTTCCAATTCCGTGCTTTAATTTTAGATTTTAATATTTAAAAAATTTTGAAGGGATATGAAGGAGGTGTTGGAAAAGATAGGAAAGGGATATGGAATGGAGGAAATGGTGAAGGAGGGTATGAACAGATGGAAAAGAGGAAAATTGGAATTGGTAGAGGAGGATATAGAAAATGATATGAGGGAGATGGAAGAGGTTATAAAGATGTGGAGATTGGAGCGATTGTTGTGGGGAATGGTAGATAAAAGAGAGGATTTATGAGATATGGAAGGGAAGAATATTATAAATGAACTAAATGAACGTTATTTGAAAATATTTTTTTAGAAGAGGAAGGTGTTTTAAAAAATAAAAACTAGATTTTTGTTGTATATAGTTTAATAAAGGAGGAGGGGTGTTAGTTAAAAACACAAAGAAATAGTTCGAGGTTTTTTATATATAATTCATTGATTAGATCTTTAAACTTTTTATTTAGATTTAGGAGTTCATCTAAACGATTAGAATATTCCACATGTAGATTTTTATTAATGATGATATAATCATTTGTTTTGTAATGATTAATTTTTGAATGGAATTCGTTGTCGAGTTCAAGATGGTTTTTGAAGGAGGAAGGATTTTCGATGGAGTGTTCTATTGTTTTACAATATAAATAATCTAAATCATGTATTCGTTTTAAATAAATATTGTATTTTTGTTTATTTTTTTTAATATTTTGGATATATGTTTTTATTTCAGCGGTATTTTTTAAAATCAAATTGACGATATTGATTTTTTTTAGATGAATATTTTTTTTTTGAATTTTATTGTTCCAGAGTTTAAATATTAATTTTATTGAGTTGTAAATGTACTTTTGATAAGCATATTCATAATGTAAATTTTTGATGTGTGAAACATAATCTTCATTTTTTTTAATTTTATCTTCTATGAGTTGGATTTCATTACGTATATCTTGTGATAAAAAATTATTATTTATTTCATTTATTTTTTCTTTGATATAGAGAGGTATATTTTTATTTTCTTTTATGGTGATGTATTTTATTTCTTTTTCGAGAAGGATATCCTTTATTAGTTTGTATTTGTTGTAATTATGATCGACATTGTTTGGGTATTTGTAGATATTTATTTTTTTCTTAATATGTTCTATTTCATTGTAGAATTTTTTTGTGTAATGGTTATTTTTTTTTTTAGAGAAAATAAGATATATTATTATGGATACTTTTATTATTATTAAGAGGGAAATGAAGAAGATAAGATAGATGGAATAGTTTTTATTTTTATTTATCATTTTAATAATATTCATAATTTTTTGGCGTGAAAAATCTTTAATTTTTTCCACCATATTTCAATATAAATTCTTTATATACATTAAGACTAGAGGGATGAACGGTTTTTTTATTTAATTCCAACATTCTTAATAAATAGTCTAAATTTAGTATTTTTTTTTCTTGTTTATCATGGTCTTTTTCTTTTTTTTTTTGAGGAACAAGAAGATCATCATCGTCTTCTTCGCTCAAACTTTCTTCTTCTTCATTTAGATCACACATTATTTCTTTGCAGACATTTGCGAGATCGGAAGATGAATATCCTTCGGTTTTTTCCTTAATGATATCAATGTTTTGATCACTGTCGAAAATATTATTTTCGATGGATTGTAAATAGTATTTTAGGATTTCAATTCTTTCTTTTTTTAATGGAAGACCGATGTACATTTTTTTTTGGAAACGCCTTAAAAAGGCATCATCTAGATCGAATGGTTTGTTGGTGGTACCGACTAAAATGATGGGTTTTTGACTTTGACTGGTGATTCCGTTTATTTGAGTTAAAAATTCACTTTTTAATTTTCTATCCATGTCTGTTTCAAATAACTTATCTCTTGTTGAGAAAATGGCGTCTATTTCGTCGATAAATATGACGGTGGGTGCATGTTTTTTGGCTACATTGAAAAGAGATCTTATTATTTTTTCTGATTCGCCATACCACTTGGAATTTATGTCACTTAGTTGAATATTTAGAAAGGTGGCTTTCATTTTCAAAGCAATCCATTTTCCTAACATGGTTTTTCCTGTTCCAGGTGGTCCATACAATAAAAGACCGATAACGTTGGTGGCCATTATTTTATTTTTTTCAATTTCGGAAAAAAGTTTTATTATTTTGTTTTTGTATCGATTTAATCCAATTATTTCCTCTGATATCAGATCTTTTGGTGATATGATGTTTTTTTCCATTTTGTACTCCAGTTGCTCGACTTCATAATCGATTTTTTGATATTTAAAATAGAGTCTGATAGCCATGAGAATGCAAGAGATTATGATGATGTAAATAAGTATTCCGAAGAAAAATTTTATTTTTTTATATATCTTTTTTAATTTCATTATAGGGGAAATTATTTAGTATTATTAAAATTTTAATTGTATGATGAGAACGGGAGGGGAGAAAGAATAGATATTATAGAATAGCGGGAAAGAAGGAATATTTGAAGGGAGAAAATTAATTAAAGAAGGAGGAAAAAAGACAAAAATTTTAGAGGTAAAAAAAGGTAATGGAAAAAATGAAAAAAGTGTTTGGAAAAAGAGATGAAATACATAAAAAGATGAATAAGAATAAGGAATTATTTATTAATATATGTAATGATAAATGAGAATGAAAAAAGCGATTGAAAGGAAAAAAAGCAAAATAAGAAAGTGGAGGATTATGGAAATATGAGGAAGGGGAAGAGATGTATAAAAAATATGAGAGAATAAGAGATTTATATGAATATCAGAATAAAAAATACGAAAAAAGAATAGGGAATAGAGGAATACCAAAAAAGATGAAAAAGGAAATAGAAAAATTATATAAAGAATATTTTATGGAGGAAATGCAGGGATTAATGGAGAAAATAAGGAAGAAGAAGGAAGAGAATAAATATTATAGGAAGGAAGTGTATTTACTTTTGTGTATGAATGTTAAACATATATGTATGTATGATTCCATAAAGTTAATATTTAAAATGTATGAAAATAGTGGAGAATAGCAAGGAAATGCATGATTATATTAAAGATTATTTGGATTTGAAAAAGCAACGGGTAGAGAACATAAATAAACGGGGTGATTTGCACTATATGTTTTCATTGATATATGATTTTAAGGAGTATGATATAGATTTATATGAAAACAAAGTAAAAATATTGGAAGAGTTTGAAAGTAAGAAGGAGTATTATAAATCAGAGGAATATAAAAAAATTTATTGGAATAAGGAGAAAGAGGAATGGAGAAAAAGTGAAATAATATATAGGGAAGCGAATAAATTGGAGAAAAAGATAGATAAAATAAGGAAAGAAAACATGGAATTGTTTATAAAGATGAGGAGGGAATAAAAAATAGGGAAAGGGAGCCGTGTTTGGATGCAAATAGGAATAATATTTATAGTAGGATACAGAGGAGAGGGATTTATGGAAAATTATAATGAAGATAGATATTATATGAAGATAAATTTATTAAGGGAGGAAATGAAAAAAGAGGCAGGAAGAAAGACGATGGAATTAGAAATACCATTGGAATTGAAAATAAGGGAGATATATATACATCAGGCGAAGAATGAGGAGGGGGAAGGATATAAGAAGAGGAAGATAGAGGAGTATTTTAGGAAGGAAGAGGAGATATATAATTTTGTGGTAGGAAGGACGAGTATAATGGAATGTTTGGGAATAAAAGATTATGAGAGGAAGAAGGAATATGAGAAGAGGGTGAAAAAGGAGATAGAGGAGGAACAAAAAGAAGAGAGATATTCGGATAGATTTGTTAAAAGATTGACGGAAACGTTGATAGATATACCGTACGGGGAGAGGGAGGAGATAAGATATAAGGATGTGAGGGTGGTGGTGGGGAAACAATCAACACCAGGGCGGAGAATGGAGGAAGAATTTAGAGAGGAGGTGAGAGAGGAGGGGAGTAAGATATATTATATTACATTTAAAAGTAAATATGGGTATGAATATAAGACGGGGATATATGAATGGGAAGAGAGAGAGAAGAGGAAGATAGGATTAATAGGAGGGGTAGGAGTTGGAATGGGGATATTTTTATTATTGATAAAGAGATATTTTATGTGAAAAAGCGAAAAAAAAGGAAAGATATTTA
>JAUNVD010000045.1 GCA_030537855.1 Tissierellia bacterium
CAAAATTTTAATCTTTCCTTAACATAAGTCTTTCGGTACAACGTTAGTTATATTACCATCTATTTTTCAAACTGTCAACTGCTATTTTATAATTTTTTTAAGAAACTATAGATTTTTATGTGGTAATATACTTTAAAAACAACAGCTTAGTTATTATACTTATTATTGATTTAGTTTTCAAGACTTTTTTCAATTTTTTCTATATAATTTTTTAGTTCTTCATTTTGTGATAGATCATAGGCTCTCTTTAAATAATGGATTGCTTGTTCTTTATTGTTTTTTTGTACATAAAGAATGCCTAAATTATATAGTATGTCAAACCGATTTTCTTCTATACTATCTATTACTAGGTATTCATTCAACGCTTCGTCAATTTTACCATTTAGGCTATAAATATATCCTAATTTCTCTCGGAAAATCATCTCTTCTGGAGCTTCTTCAACTGCTTTTTTTAAATATGGTTCTGCTTGAAGAAATTCTTGTTCTTCTATTAGAATAGCCCCTTTATAATAATTTACTTTACCTGGATAAGGATAATCTAAGCTTATTCGTTCTAAAAGGTTCCACGCTTCTCTAGGGTAACCTTGATAAATAAGATGTTCCACTTCCTCTATCGTTGAATAATCAAAAATTTCTTTTAAATGCTCTCTTGCTTCTTCTTTTAATTCTTCATCTATAGCAATTTGAATTACTTTTTCTTCTGCTAATTTAGCCTTTAAGAATTGGCCAGTATGTGTATATAGATAACTAAGTCGATGGAGGGCAAATGGATAATGTAAATCATCCTCTTCCACTTTTTCATATATATTTGTCAAATATTCTAGTACTCGTTGATTTTCTTCTACATTATATTGATATACTTGGGAATTATAGATTTTTTCTTCTTCCCGACCTAAAAGGCATATTACATCCCCTCTATTTGGATATAATTCTGATAGTCCACGTAAAATACCAAGAAGGATTTTTTGAGGAAGTTTTTCCTTAAATAAAGATCTTAGAACAAGGGATAGATTCTTTGTTAATAGTTCTTTCAGTTTTACATAATCATCTTTGACGCTATTTTCATAATCAATATATGAATATAATGAATACCCAAGTAAAAAGGATAATAATGATATATCATCTATCCATTTTTGTTCTACAATTCCATCAAAAAATTCTACTCGTAATAAGGGTAGTTCTAATCCTTTTTTTAAAGTAATATCTTCTATTGTTATATTGTTTTTTAATTCTAGAAATAAAATTTCATCTCGATAGTCTTTTGGACCCGAATGTTCTTTCATTTCCATTCCTCCATATATTTTCTTTTTCTTCTTGAACTATTTTCAAGAATTAAAAATAACTGTCCTCGAAATATAAGATATACTCCTGTAATTAGCTGACATATTACATAAATTCCTAGTGCAGAAAAATCTCCAGTCTTTGCTTGAAATGGAATCCCAAATGGTAATTCCATAATATTACTCCCTAAATGAAGCATAGCCACTCCTATTGGTGTAATAAATGATAATATTCCTATATATATTAAAAAGGGAAGAATAAAATGCAAACTATTTTCTTTCATGAAGCGAAGAGAAAATTCAAATGCTCCTGTATATCGTTCCCCTCTAAGATAAATAGCTTCAGGAATTGGATTTAAAATAATCGTCAGCAATAATGGTATAAATAGTTTTAATGGCCCGGTCATTGCTGTTACTAAATTAATAAGCATAAAGATAAATAGGACACTATAAACAGACCAAAAATTATCTTGACTAATGGATATATTTCTCGGCATCCTCTTATAAACAATTGCCTCTTGGTAGAGAGAATAGGCAAGGGTTAGTAGCAATGCTTCTATTAGAGCAAGTAAGATTCCACTTAATAAGCCTCCTCGTAACACAAAAGGTCCAACAAAATTCATAACCAGAAAATATAGGAGACCTAATCCTAAGGGAAGTAATATTAACCCAGGTGCCGCCTTTAAGCTTTTCACCGTATTTTTTCCAGCATTACGATATACATTTAATAGATCTTCAACCATATTGTTCTCCTTTTTTATTCCATATAAATTCTTTTGTATGTTCCCCCCTAGGTGTATAAAATAAAGTAATCTTACCTGGTCTTACTACAGGAGTTTCCAATACAATAGATCTTTTGACCAATTCTTTTACCCTATCTTCTTCTTCATCTATAGTTATTCCATCTTCCATCATATCACGGTATAAATCATGCCAAAGAGTTTTTTCCAATATAAATGTTTTTTCTTCTAATCCATCTAGTTTCAATAATTTACCTTGGGTTCTTCCATAGTCTAACATTAAATATTCTAGTAACTTTTCTACATTTATATCTATACTTACTCCAAATTCATATAAGATTTGATACAATTCTCTTCGTCCAATGGCACGATCTCCAAATCCTTTTTTCTCCCAAAATTCACTTAATATAAAAAAATAAGTAAAAGGATCCATCCCACTTTCTTTCATTACAAACTGATTTGAAAGCTGAAAATATTCTTCATTTAAAAATTTTTCTATAACATCTTCAAAGTATTTTAGTTTAATTAATGTTTGAGCATCCATCCAAGGTGTGGATAAAATTTCATAAGGAGGATTAGGATCAAAAATTAGTCCTAATTCTTTTGCATCTCTTCGTAATCCAGATCCTTTTAAACATTTTAAAAACCCTACTTGAATCTTTTCTGCTCCTAATCTAAAAGTATTATTAAAGCTTTCTCTAAATTCTTCTAATCCTTCATAAGGCAAACCTAAGATTAAGTCTACATGTTGATGAATGTTTCCATAGGATTTAATTTTAGTGACAACTTCTTCCAAACGTTCAAAGTCTGTAGTTCTACCTATTCTTTGGACAGTAGGGTTATGGGTGGATTGAATTCCAACTTCTAATTGAAACATACCTTTAGGAGCTTTTTTTAAAAAGTCCAGCATTTTTTCACTAACTAAATGAGCAGTTACTTCAAAATGGAAATTCATATGTTTTGGAGCATGTTTTATAAGAAAGTTCATAATTTCCATAGCATCTTCTTCTCTTGCATTAAAGGTTCTATCAACAAATTTTATTTGTCCAATGGGAAGTTGGATTAGTTTCCCTAGATCCTCTTTAATCCTATCCATACTTAAAAATCGTAACCCTTGAATAGTAGAAGATAAACAAAATTCACAGTGAAATGGACATCCTCGTGAAGATTCATAATAAATAATTTTATTTGTAAAATCTTCTTCTGTATTATAGGGAAAAGGAATTAGATTTAAATTTTTAACCAATGGACGATTTCTATTTTCTATCACTTGAGATTGATCTCTATAAGTGATTCCTAAAATATCTTTGTAAGGAAGATTTCCTTTTATACTTTCTACCAATTCTGGAAAAGTATCCTCCCCTTCATGGGAAATGATAAAATCAATAAAAGGATACTTTTCCATTAACTTCACACTATCATAACTTACTTCCGGTCCTCCTAGGATTATTTTCGTATTTGGACAAACTTGTTTAATCATTTGACATATTTCTATGGTTTCTTTATGATTCCAAATATACACAGACCACCCAAGAATATCCGGTTCCTTTTCCAAAATCTTACGATAAACATACTCTTTTGGTTGGTTTATGGTAAATTCAGCAATCTCCACTTCTCCTTTAGGTAAAGTATTTTGTAAATATCGTATTGCCAAATTCGTGTGAATAAACTTGGAATTTAATGTTGTTAATAATATTTTCAAATTCCAAACCTCAAATCTAATTAATTTATAAATGATAACTTACATTTTCATAGGAGCTTCTATTCCTAGTAATTCTAAACCTTTAGACAGAATATTTTTTATTCCATAGGATAACAGTAATCTAGCTTTCGTGAGTTCAAGATCGTCGGTAATAATTGTTGTAGAATTATAATACTTATTAAATATTTTTGCTAAGTCTACAATATATCTTGTAATAAAATAGGGTTCGTATTTTTCATGAGCATCAATCACTGAATCTGTAAATGCGTACATACTACGTAAAATATCTATTTCTTCTTTTTTATTCAATAATTCTGTATTAATATCATCTTCCAGATTAAAGTTTCCTCGTTGTAAAAGGGAACAAATTCTAGCATGGGTGTATTGTACATAAGGTCCTGTTTCCCCTTCAAAGCTTAATGTTTTGTCCCAGTCAAAGATATAATCTTTAATTCTTTGATTAAATAATTCTTGAAATTTCACAGCTCCAATACCAACTTGTTTTGCAAGTTGATCCCTATTTTCAAGGGCTTCTCCTCGTTCTTCTTCTCTAGCCTTTAAGATATCCTGAACTTTTTCCACAGATTTATTTAATACATCTTCTAAATAAAGGACATTGCCACGACGAGTAGATAATGTTCCTTCTTCTAAAGCAACCATACCAAAAGGTACATGTACGCAATCATATGCCCAGTCATAACCCATTTTATCTAAGATAGCCACCAATTGGTTAAAATGAAGAATTTGTTGAGAACCAACAACATAGATATTTTTATAAAAATCATAGGTATCCTTACGGTATTTAGCTGCTGTCACATCTCTCGTTAAATAAATCGTTGAACCGTCACTTTTTATAATAATTGCTGGTGGTAGTTTATATTCTTCTAAGTCAACAATTTTTGCTCCTTGGGAATCAACTAATAAATCTTTTTCCTTTAGTTCCTCCACAATAGCCGGCATTAAATCAGAGTAGTAACTTTCCCCTCGATAGCTATCGAAATGAACATCTAACATATCGTAAACACGACCAAATTCTTCTAAACTTACATCTCGGAACCACTCCCAAAGCTCTAAAGCTTCTTCATCTTTATTTTCCAATTTCATAAACCAATTCCTAGCATTGTCAATAAGTTCCGGTTGTTCTTTTGCTTCTTCATTAATTCTTACATATAATTTCACCAACTCTTGAATTGGATTTTTTTCAACGGTTTCACGATCTCCCCAATTTTTATATGCTTCTATCATTAGTCCAAATTGGGTTCCATAGTCACCTAAATGATTCACAGAAATTGTGTCATACCCAAGAAAATCATAAATTCTTTTTAAAGAATCTCCTATTACAGTGGAGCGAATGTGACCAATATGAAATGGTTTCGCAATATTAGGGGAAGAATATTCCACAATTACCGGTTTATTCTCACCAACATTTACTTTCCCAAAATCTTCTCTTTTCTCTTTCACCTCTTCGATCACTTCTTTTGCTAAAAGTTCACGATTTACAAAAAAGTTTAAATAGGCTCCTTTCGCTTCAATTTTTTCAAAACATGGATCCTCTAAGGTATTAGCAAGATCTTGGGCAATTAGTGCAGGATTTTTACGAAATATTTTCGCTAAAGAAAACCCAGGAAAAGCATAATCTCCCATAGTATAATCTGGCGGAATCTCAATCAGATTATTGATTTCATCCCTATTTAAATCTTTGATTTCTTTTTCTAATAAATCTACAATACGCTCTACAAAATTTATCATTCCTATCCTCCTATTCCAGCTCAACAATGGTTACCCCACTGCCACCTTCTTCCAATGTCCCTTCTTTCGCTTTTTTTACATACATAAGCCCACGAAGATAGGGCCTTAACTTTTCCCTTAATACTCCCGTTCCTTTACCATGTATAATTCTAACACTTTTTAATCCAGATAAATAAGCATCGTCTAAATATTTATCTGTAAGTGCCTTTGCTTCCTCAAAGGATTTTCCCCGTAAATCAAGTTCCGGTCGTATAGTAGAAGCTTTCCCTTTTTGCATTTTTTTCATCTTCCTTTGGGACTTTATCTCCTCCTCAGGTTCTGCTGAATAAACAAGAGAATTTAAAGGCAAGTTCATTTTTAAAATACCCATTTGTACAAGAACCTGACCCTGATTATCAGGTAGCTCTAAAATTGTACCATGACTTCCTAAAGATTTGGCATATACAGTATCTCCAACTTTAACTTCTTCTATAGGCTTACTAACCTCTTCTATAATAATAGGATTGGCTATTTCTTTAGAAACTTCTTTTAAATTTTTATTCAAGAACTCACGAGCTTGTTGGATTTTACGTTCTTTTTCACGATCTAAAGTCTTAGCAACATCTCTAATTTCACTAAGGGACAATTCTGCATCTTCCTTTGCCCCTTGTAAAATTCTTCGAGCTTCCGCCCTTGCTTCTTCAATAATTCTTTCCTTTTCTTTTCTTGTTTTTTCCAGTTCTTTATCCAGCTCTCTTGATTTTCTCTTAAGTTTTTCTCTTTCAGAATCTGAAGCTTCCCTAGTTTTTTGTAGTTTTTGTCGTTCTTCTTCCATAGAAACTAAAACATCTTCAAAGGCAAGGGAATCTTCTTCAATTAGAGATTTTCCCCTTTCAATTAAATCATCACTTAACCCTAGTCTTCTAGAGATTTCAAAAGCATTTGATTTTCCAGGCATACCAATCATTAAATGGAAAGTAGGGGATAAAGTTTCAATATTAAATTCCATAGAAGCATTTGCTACACCATCTGTATTTAAAGCATAAATCTTTAACTGAGTGTAATGGGTCGTTGCCATAGTTCGGATATTATTTTGTAGCATATGATCCATAATAGTCATAGCAAGGGCAGCCCCTTCCGTAGGATCCGTCCCTGCACCTAATTCATCAAACAATACTAGTGAACGGTTATTAGCTTCTTTTAATATCTTTACAATATTTACCATATGAGAGGAAAAAGTTGATAAGGACTGTTCGATACTTTGCTCGTCTCCAATATCTGCATATATTTCTTCAAAAATACCTACTTCCGACTCTTCTGCTGCAGGTATATGAAGACCACTTTGAGCCATACATTGTAATAGTCCAACGGTTTTTAAAGTTACAGTTTTTCCACCTGTATTTGGACCAGTAATAATAAGGGAGGTGAAATCTTTTCCTAACCAAACATTAATAGGTACCACTCCTTTTGGATCAAGGAGAGGATGCCTTGCTTCTTTTAAATGAAATTCTTGTTTTTCAGATAAAACAGGATAGGTAGCTTTTTGTAAAAGAGCTAACTTTCCTTTCGCAAAAATAAAATCTAAGGTAATCATAATTAATTCATTAGCTTCCAACTCATATAAATAATCTGCAGCACGATTGGAAAGCTCCTGAAGAATCCGAATGATTTCCGTTTTTTCTTCTGTTTCTAATTCTCGTATTTGGTTATTTAGCTCTACGACTTCAATAGGTTCAATAAATACAGTGGCGCCACTTGCTGACATGTCGTGAACCAATCCTTTAATAGAAGACTTATTTTCTTGTTTAACTGGAATTACATATCGCCCTTCACGTACCGTTACAATATTATCTTGAAGATAATTATATTTACTCGCCGAAGCTACGATTTGTTGCAACTTTTTACGAACACCTTCTTTTTTGGAAACCATATTCCTGCGAATAGATCTTAGCTTTGGACTGGCATCGTCGGCGATTTCATCCTCCGATAGTATTGCTTTTGATATTTCAATTTCTAAGCCTCGTATAGGAGTAAGACCTTTAACATGTCCTTCTAAAATAGGATAAGAACTGTCTCTGTCTCCGTCATTATCAGAAAAAAATGACTTCATATATTGAACTCCTCGTAAGGAATCTGCTAGTTCCAACAAGGATTTTGGACTTAAATACCCACCAATTGCAAGTCGCTTTCGCTCTTCTTTCATTTCACGTATTCCCACAAGAGGAGGATTACTTCTTCGCATTAATAATTGAACCGCCTCTTTCGTTTCTTCTTGAAGAGTGGAAATTTCTTGATAATCCTTAGAGACCTTTAGCTCTAAAGCAAGTTCTTTTCCTGGTTTAGAAGTAGCTTGACTAGCTAACATTTCTTTCACTTTATGAAATTCCAGTATTTCTAAAGCACGAAGATTCACATGACCCCTCCTAAAATTCCTCTTTTATAATTTCCAATCGTGTATCCACCAAAAATATCTTTTAAAACATCCTCAATCTCTCTTTCCTTGAGTTGCCCTCCATATAATAAATTATAATAATATTCCTGTAATAATTCCATTGGTTCTCCTTCATTTGTAAACCGAATTTGAAGGGAAAGACCTTTTTGAACTAAAGATCTCACCTTTTGCCCAAGAAATATAGGGCGAGAATGGTAAATCAAAGACCTATTATTAACACGACGAAAAGGAAACAAATAATTCAAAGAGTCCTTTAAATAAAACAATCCGGAGTATTCACAACTCTTACAGCCCTGATTATTAATACAATCTTTATATAAAGACATAGGACAATGTTCTGTTTTCATAATAACTAATTGGCCATATGATATGATTTCACCAATATTACCAATTTTTCCTGTTATATCTTTTATTTGATCTAAAGTACATTCTGGGGAAAATACAAAAGAGTCTGCCCCTAAATCATAAAACTTTGCCACACTTTGTCCATTAAAAATATTAGATTCCTCTGAAGCGTAAATTTCCCAGTTTGGAAAATCATTAACCCATGAAAACCCTGATAGACCTGGGATGTAGATACCTTTTATCCTCTCTAATTGATAATAAGTATCTAGCTTGTTTTTCATTTCTTCCATTTCCTTTCCATACCCAATGGAAGGTAATTCAATATAGATAGAAAAATCACTATCTAAAAGATCTAAACCTTCCTCTACTTTATGAAAAGGTATCAATAAGCGGTTACATTTTTTAGAATCTAGTCTTTTAGCAAAAGAAATATCTTCAATAAATATAGATAATCCTTGAGCTTCATTTCTTTTCTCTATCTTAGGTTGTTCATTTTTCCCAAATGATTTAACTGGCTTTTCTAAGATTTTTTCCAAACCAAGACGACGTAAATCATTTAATTCACTTTTAGGTAAAAATAAATTATCCTCAAGAAAGATATCTAGCTCTTTCCAAAAGAAAGGAGTGTCTCCTAATTTATTTAATTGATTTTCCACACTTTCCAAAGTCAAAGGAACATTTTTAGCTTCTTCAACTATTTTGTTCCCAGTTACCTTATATTCTCGATGGTCTAAGGTGATCGTTAAGAAAGCCACCTTTCCTTTTTTTATACTCACTGTTCCATACAAAGGTCTTTTTCTTTCTTGATTTATAATTTCGTCAAGTTCCCTTTTATTTTCCACACTAAAAGTTCTTCGAATATCTGTACCTTTCTTTACGGAAAAAGGTAGCTTTAAAACATGAATCCCTGGATCCAAATATTCATGTACTTCCAAGCCACCAAATCCTCCCCTTTTCTTAGAAAATTCTAGTCCGTCTCCAGAGTAAACAGGTTCTGTCAAAGTAATTTTAACTGTATTACCTTTTAGAGAAAGAACCTTTCCAATAACCAAACCTCGATTGTCTGGACGTTCCATCGAAACAAACTTTTTCCCAAAATCTCCTAATGGTAAGCCTTTGGTGAACCCACGATTAAAATTTTGGGCTACTAAATCAATATCTTTTTGTGAAGGTCGTTCTTTTATAGCTTTATTATATAGGGAAACAGCAGCTCCAACATATTCTGGACTCTTCATTCTACCTTCAATCTTTAAAGAATCTACACCGGCTTCCAATAATTTATCCAGATTCTCAGATGTATTTAAATCCATAGGACTAAGAATATGACCATCTAAATAAATATTTTGATCCCTATCTACCACTTGATAAGACTTGCGACAAGGCTGAGCACAAGCTCCACGATTACCAGATCTACCACCAATCATAGAACTCATTAGACATTGACCAGAATAACAAACACATAAGGCCCCATGTACAAAATACTCAATTTCCACATCTACATGGTTTTTAATTCTCTTGATTTCTGAAAGAGGAGTTTCTCTAGCAAGGACAATCCTTTCAAAACCTAAATCTACTAAAACTTTTGCCCCTTCTAAATTATGAACAAATAATTGAGTACTACCATGTAATGGCATGTCTTTTAAAGAATGTTGTAGAACTCGCACAAGACCCATGTCTTGTACAATAATAGCGTCAACACCTATTTCGTATAGGTACCTAGCATACTCAAGAGCTGAAGAAAGCTCTTTATCTGACAATAAAGTGTTCATGGTTACATAGACTTTTACATTACGCATATGACAATAGGAAACGGCCTCTTCCAACTCTTTTTTAGAAAAGTTATTGGCAAAGGCCCTTGCACTGAAAAGTTTTCCACCTAAATAAACAGCATGACAACCGGCAGCAACTCCCGCCTTCAATGCTTCCATTGACCCGGCGGGAGCCAATACCTCGGGTAAATTCACTTAGCATCCCCTTTTCCACTAAGAAGGGATATTTCTTTGTTTAAATCCACTATTTCCTTTTGAGCTTTTAGATTCCCTTCTTCTAACTTCTTTTTATCTTTTTCCAATATTTTCATCTGCTCTTTTAATTTCTGACCTTCTTCCAAACTAGTATTTAGTTTTTTACTATTTTCCTTAATCTTTTCTTCCAATTGTTTAATTTTATTTTTAAACTTTTTATTCTGATCCTTAATGATAGCTCCATCCTCTTTCTCTGCAGAAAGTTCCTGTTTTATCTGGTCCATTTCCTCTAAATATTCCTTTGAAAGGCCAGCCTTAGGATCTGCAGTAGAAAGTTCTTCGAACCGATTATCTAGTTTCTTCTTTTCATCTAGAATATTTAACGCTGTCAAAATAAGAGATTGGACTTGATTCAAACGATAATTCGCATTTCTAATCTCTTCAATACGATTTGTCAAATCTTCAGCCATATCTCGAATATACTCAGAATCATCATTCCCTACAACCTGAAACTGCATTCCATCGATTTCTACTTTTGTACGTTTCATTTCCTCACCTCATTATAGGTTATCTTTTTAAGAACGTAAAACACCTTGGAGTTTTTTCTCAATTTCTTTTACAATCCGTTCCATAGAAGGATTTACTTCTTCATCTGTTAAAGTGTGATCCTTCCCTCGATAGGAAATTGTAAATGCAACTGACTTTTTCCCTTCTTCAATTCCCTTTCCTTGATAAATATCAAAAACATGGAAATCTTCTAATAACTCTTTACCTTCTTGAACAACAATTTCTTTTATCTTACCCATTTCCACATCTACCGGTAACAAGAAAGAAAAATCTCTAGAAGTTGACGGGAACTTAGGAAGGGGCTTATATTTCTTTTCTTCCTTATCTAGTTTCGTGATTAACTCAAAATCAAGTTCCCCAGCATAAACTCTTTCTTTAAGACCATAGTTTTTTAATACCTCAGGATGAATTTCTCCAAAACTACCTAGGTAATAATCTTGATAAAAAACCTTAGCTCCTCTCCCAGGGTGGAAATAGGGAAGCTCCCTTTCCCTTTCAAAAGTAAGAGGATAAAGACCAATGGATTTTAAACCTATTTCAATAGTTTGCTTTAAAAAGTAGAAATCTTTTTCTCCATAAAACCCTATGGCTAAATTCATCTTTTCTTTTGGTAAATCCCCCTCTACATCAGATTTAGTAAAAGTATTACCAAACTCATAACCATAAGCTTGTTTTCTTTTTCGATTGGCATTCTTTGATAGCATTTCAAGCATATTAGTAAGTAGTGTTCTTCGCATAACAGAATACTCTTCTCCTAATGGATTTATGACCATTACAGAATCTCTTAAAGGAGAATCTACCGGAAGATTTAATTTATCATAGGACTTAGGACTAATAAAAGAGTAGGTCATAAACTCATCATATCCAAGTCCCATAAAGTACTGTTTCATCCTTTTTTCAAGTATTCGGTAATCTGGTTTATTTCCTCTAGTTAAAGTTCCTCGTAAAGGTTGAGGCACAATATTTTCAAAGCCATAAAGCCTACCAATTTCTTCCACTAAATCTTCTTCTATATATAGATCTGTTCGGAAAGAAGGAATTTTTGAAAGAATCTTATCTTCAGTACCAACAGATTGAATCTCTAATCGATTTAGATAGGTTACCATATCTTCTACAGACATATTCGTTCCTAAAAGATCGTTCACCTTCTTAGGGCGAACAGAAACTTCTAGTTCTTCTTGTTTGTCCGGATAGACATCAATAAAACCTTTTGCCACTTTCCCAATACCAATCTCTTCTACTAGTTGACAAACACGATCCACTGCAAGTTTTGCTGTTACAGGGGAAAGACCTTTCTCAAAACGTGAAGAAGCTTCTGTACGTAAGACAAATTCTTTAGAAGTATTTCTTATAGATTCTCGATTAAAATTTGCCCCTTCCAATAATACTTTTGTGGTATTTTCAGTAACTTCTGAATCCATACCCCCCATTACACCAGCAATTCCAATACTTTCTTTCCCATCAGCTATAACAATATCCGAAGAACGTAATTTTCGTTCCACTCCGTCTAAAGTAGTCATCACTTCATTTTCTTTCCCTTGACGAACAATGATCCTTTTGTCATAGAGCATATCTAAGTCAAAGGCATGAAGAGGTTGACCAACTTCCAACATAACATAATTTGTTAAATCCACAATATTATTAATTGGACGAATTCCTGATGCCATCAAACGATTTTGTAACCATTGAGGAGAAGGTCCAATCTTAACATTTTCTAATAACCGCGAATAATACCTCATACATTGTTTTGTTTGAACTTCAATTCCATTCACAGATTGATGAATATCTTCTCCTTCTTCCTTTAAATTAATATCCAAAGAATTTAAAGGAACTCCAAACGTAGCAGCTGTTTCACGAGCAATTCCTAAAACAGAAAGACAATCAGGACGATTTGGCGTAATTTCAAGTTCTACAATATCATCATGTAATCCAATAATAGGAAGAACATCTTCCCCTGCCTTTGTTGAGTTTTCTAAAATAAGAACACCATCACGAAATTCCCTAGGAATCACAGATACATTAAAACCAAGTTCCTGGTAAGAACAAAACATTCCAAAGGAATCTTCCCCTCGAAACTTTGATTTTTTTATTTTGAAATCATCAGCAAGAACTGCTCCTATAAGAGCCGTTGGAACATGGGCTCCTTCAAAAACATTTGGTGCTCCAGTGACGATTTGGATCACTTCTTTTCCAACATCTACTTGACAGATAACAAGTTTATCAGCATTAGGATGTTTTTCAATCTTTTGAATAACCCCGACAACAATATTTTTCAAACCCTCACCAGGAGAATCAATAGACTCCACATGGGATCCAGTTGCTGTAATTTTATCTGCAATCACTCTAACATCTTTATCTATCTTTACATAATCTTTTAACCATTTTACAGGTAATAACATGGCGCCTCCTAAAACTGACTTAAAAAGTTAACATCATTATCAAAAAGTAGTCTAATATCATTAATACCATATTTAACCATGGCAATTCGGTCAATTCCCATACCAAAAGCAAAACCACTATAAACTTCTGGATCAATTCCACAGTGTTTCAACACATTAGGATGAACCATACCAGCTCCTAGTAATTCCATGCTCCATCCAGTATAGCTACAAGCTCCACATCCTTTGCCATGACAACTATGACAAGTAACATCCACCTCTACAGAAGGCTCTGTAAAAGGAAAATCATGGGGACGATACCTAGTTTCCATATCTTCTCCAAACATTTCTTTAATAAAAATATCTAAAGTATGGATCAAATTTGCAAGAGAAACATGTTTATCCACAACTAAACCTTCCAATTGATGGAACATAGGAGAGTGAGTATCGTCAACATCATCAGGACGAAAAACCCTACCTGAACTTACAATCCGAAGAGGCGCACCATGATTTTTCATAGCTCGAATTTGCACTGGTGACGTATGAGTTCTAAGTAAAGTATCCTTATCAATATAAAAAGTATCAGATGGATTCCTAGATGGATGATCCTTTGGTGCATTTAAAGCATCAAAATTATTCTCCACAGATTCAATTTCAGGACCTGCATAAACAGTAAAGCCCATCTCTACAAATAAATCCTCTAACTCCTCTAACGTTTGAATCAAAGGATGAAAATGACCAATTCTTGGTAGTGGAGGTTCATAAGTAATATCTAAAGTTTCTTTTTGTAGTCTTTCCTCTTGCTGATGTTTTTCCAATTCTTGAATCTTAGTATTTAAAAATGATTCAATCTCTTCTCGAATTTCGTTAGCAACAGCACCTACTTTAGGTCTTTCTTCCTTAGGAAGACTTCCCATGCCTCGAAGTAATTTTGTAATTTCTCCTTTTTTCCCTAAATATTGAACTCGGATATGATCTAATTCCTTTAAACTAGGTGACTGTTCAATATGATTCATTGCTTTTTGTTTGATTTCTAATAACTGTTCTTTCATATTCCTGCCCTTCTCGAAAATATTTATTCACTTTTGTAAATATTAAAAAAATCTACTTTTAATTCGTATAATTATATCATGATTACAGTATTTGAGCAAACTAGGAGAGCTTTTAAACATAAAAAATCAGGCACTCATTATAAACTTGAGTGCCTGAAAAATCTGGAGGCGACACCCGGATTTGAACCGGGGATGAGGGTGTTGCAGACCCGTGCCTTACCACTTGGCCATGTCGCCATATCATTTTAAATGATAACATATGATCTCTAAATATACAAGACTTCTTTTGGCGGAGAGGGTGGGATTCGAACCCACGTGGGCATACACCCGAACGGTTTTCGAGACCGCCTCGTTATGACCGCTTCGATACCCCTCCAAACTTTGGAGCGGAAGACGAGATTCGAACTCGCGACCCTCGCCTTGGCAAGGCGATG
>JAUNVD010000046.1 GCA_030537855.1 Tissierellia bacterium
AAATGAAATTTTAAAGATATTTTAGAGACCTAGGTGAGAGCTTAGGTCTTTTTTAGTTTGGATATTTAAGTCTGTAAAAAGTATTTTTAAAGGATAGGATTCCTAAATTTCAAAGAAGATTGCTAAGAATAACACTTCTTATTTATAGGATAATAGAAGCTTTGAAGACTATATTAAGGAAATTATTTGATGAGTAAGAATTACTTTTATTGATAAAACTATTGATGCGCATAAAATATAAGGTAGGGCAGTCTTTTGCCCTACCTTATATTTTTCTTCAATTCATTTATAGTGATTATTTATGGAGCTACGTATCCCTCACCAATGACAACAGTACGATTAACTTCGTCCCAATCCACCTTATGCCCTATAGCTTCTGAGATAGAACGTATTGGAACCATGGTTCTGTCTTTGTAAATAATGGGAGGCACATCCATTTGGATTTGAGTGCTATTGATATAAAAGTCGTTCATTGTTGGTTCGTAGTCAAATTGTGTCATTGCATTAAATAGGGCTGGATTAATATCTAATGCTACAGTTTTGCCAACAAAGTATAACAAGACTTTTTCAAATAATCCGTTTAAAGGAGATAGACCCATGATAAGAACCGCTTTTTCTTGCTGATTCCATTCAACATGATATCCCAATCCTTCGGAAATAACTCGTAGTGGGACTAATGTTCGACCGTCTTGAATAATTGGTGGAACATCACTATCTAAGTATTTTCCGTACATCCAAATTTTAATTGGCTTTTCCTGAGCAAAACCTTGTATAGGAAAAGAGCTAATTAGGATTAATACAACCAAAATAAGAGCAAATCGTTTTTTGTTCATACATAACATCCTTTCTTTATATTATATTATCATTATAGCATTATAAATTAGAGTATACAAATAAATTTATGTTTAATTAGTAGCATTATAGTTCTATTAAATAATAGTACAAGTTTATTAGGCTTCTTTACGAGTAAAAGATTTATTACTCCTATTTGTTCATCATTTATAGTTTTACGAATTATACTATGACTTAAATTTAGCAAAATAGACTTTATAGAAAAGGATTTTATTTTAAAAATTATGGATGTCATATTGTAATCTTTTCTTATTAATGGAGTCTATTCATTTATAAAACATTTTTATTTTTTGATATAATAAACGAAAGAATCTTTTCATTTTTGATAGATTTCCCTTTTTTCTTTCGAAGTATAGGGTGAAGACAATATTGTTGGGAGGTGGGAGTATTGGTTATAACCGAAGATAATTTTGTAGAAGAAATGAAAAAAGGGAATGAGAAAGCCTTAGATTATGTGATTGACGAATATGGTTGGCTTTTAAAGTCAGTGTTAAGGAAGCATCTATTTTACTTTATGGATTCCTTTGACGAGTGTATGAATGATTGTCTTTTAGGGATTTGGGAAAATATTGAGTACTTTAATCCGGAAAAGTCCAGTTTTAAAAATTGGATTGGTGGTATTGCAAAGTATAAATCTATTGATCTAGTCCGAAAACAAATGAAATATTTAGATGAGGAAAATATTGATGATTTAAATATTCCTATTGGAAATACTCCTCTAAAGGAAATCATTGCACAAGAAATTAGTGAGGAAACGGAAAAGATGCTTTCTACTTTGTCGGAAGAGGATCGACTTATTTTTATTCGTCATTATTTAAAAGATCAGGACCTTAATGAAATATCAGAAGATATGAATTTAAGTAAACCCGTTCTTTACAACCGACTTTCAAGGGGTCGTAAGAAGATTCGAGAAAATTTTTCTTATGGAGGCGAACAAAAATGAAAAAAAATAATATATATGAATTATTGAATGAAACGGAGTTTAGTATCGATGATTATACTATTGAAGAACCAACGGATTTAGAAAAAAATAAATGGAAAAAATCTTTCCGCCAAAATAGGAAGAAAAAGTTTAATATGAAAAAATTTGGAGCCATTGCAGCTGCTCTAGTTCTTGGTCTTGGTCTTTTCAGTCAAACAAATACAGGACAAAAGGCTTATGCCAAGGCTCAATCCACTATTAATGGAGTGGTATACTCTATTTCCAAAGGTTTTAATATTGACAATGATATTGAACCTTACTCTAATGTCATCAATCAATGGGTGGAGGATGAAGGAATAGAGATTAAACTTACAGATGTTATTATTGACAAAGATGAGTTTATTTTTTCAGCAGTGATTAAAACTCCAGAACCTAGCGATGGGATTTTCTTAGATTATGATGTATTTATTAATGGCAAGAAGGCTCATGTTCCTGGAGCAGTGGGTACTTCTGAACTTTTGGATGATACCGGGAAATTAACTGGCTTAACCTATGCTTCAACGGTGGAAAATATTGACACCAGTAATGCTTTGGATATTAAATTTGCCTTTAAATCTATTGACTACTTTAGTGAAGGTAAAAAAGATAGAGGCCCTGTCTATGGAGATTGGACTTTTGCATTCCATGCTAGTGGAGAAGAGCTTACAAAAAATACAAAAGTGATTCCTCTGGATGTTAGTTTTCAAGAGGAAAAGCTAAAAATTGATTTAGAGGAAGTTCGAATCAACCCTGTAAATAAAAAAATCTATGGCAAAATTTATAATAAGGGGAAAAAGATGTGGAATACAGAATTAAAGGGTGAGGATAATCTAGGAAATCCTGTTCTCTTTGGCCTCTCTTCTTCCGAAGGAGATGGAGGAAAGATCATTTATAAATATGAAGAGTTATCTAGTAAGTTATCCAATGAAGCAACGTCTATTACCCTTACTCCTTATGTTGGAGAGATTCCAGAAAAAAGTGGTCAAATGCCAAAACCTTCTAAGGTGGCAGGGGAACCATTTACCATAAATCTTAAATAAATGAAAAAGAAAAGTCTCTTCAAAAAGAAGGGACTTTTCTTATGATATAGGTATTTGTATACTTACCTTGGCTCCATTAGAAGAACTAGAATTCTCGAGAACAAGGGAACCACCATGACTTTCTATCATTTGGTTTACGATATAAAGACCTAATCCAACATGGGAATGGGATGTTCTGCTTTTATCTCCTTGGTAAAACTTTTCTTTACCATATTTTAAATCTTCTTTAGTAAATCCTTGTCCTTCGTCTTCAAAGGTCATTGTAAAATATTTCTCGGTAGTAGATGTAGTTATAAATAAGTTACCTTTATTTGGACTATATTCTATGGCGTTGTTAATCACATTCATGACGGCACGTGTTATTATTCTTTTGTCCATTTGGATTTTATCTGGATAGGAATAATCTTTGTATACAATATGTAGTCTTTTCTCTTTTCCCAATATTTTACTTTGTTGTAAAATCTCATTGATAAATTCCTTAGTATCCCAAGTCTCAATGTTTGGGGTATTTTCTTTTTCCATATAGGCAATTTCATGTAATTTTTTTACATATTCTTCCACATCATTAATATTTTTTAAAGCGTAATAGATATATTCATTTTCTTCTCCTAAAGATTTTTCCTTTAAGATTTCTATATTTCCTCGAATAATGGTTAATGGTGTTTTAATATCATGGGCTAGGGCAGCAACTTGTTCTTTTTTTAACTGTTCTTCTTCCCATTGTTTTTTTAGAGATGTTTTTAAAGCCTCTTTCATATCTGACATGGACTGAAGAATATGGTTTAATTCCTTTACCTTTGTATTCTGAATGGTAAATTCTAGATTCTGAGCTTTTATTTTTTTTGAAACTTCTAGGATTTTTAAGAGTTCTTTGTTAAAATTTTTTGCATAATATATACTAACAGCTAAAGAAGCTAGAAGGAATAGTAGTATAAAAATGAAAACAATAAACATTTCAAGATTAGGTATATATTGATTTAGTAATTCACTTTGAAATCTAGGCTTTAACTGGTAACGCAAAATACATTGTCCTTCTTTTCTTGGTATGACTTTATAATAATTTTTTCCTGTATTAAGATTGCCTTTGGCAATAGATATCGCTTCTTTTTCTTCTGATAAATTCATATTTCCTTGGAGCACTTTATGATCTTTTGAAAAAAGGATGTATTTTGCTCCATAAGGGATTATTTTCGGGTCGAAGTTTTCCGAATCTTTTATTTGCTGTTCTACATGTTGGATCCTTCTTTCCACAGCATTGGCAGGTAATATAAATTCTTTTTCAATGGCAAGAAGAAAGACTCCTATCAACAAAAGTCCCAGTCCTAAAAGAATAAGAATAGTGGTGAAAAAATATTTTAGAAAAAAGCTTCGTAAAGATATTGATTTCTTTAAATCCATTTATAACCAATCCCCCAAACAGTAGCTATTGGCGAAAGACCAAAATTAGAAAATTTTCCTCGAATATTTTTAATATGTTCCGAAATAGAAGAAGGATCGCTTTCCCCTTCGTAACCATAAACCCCATCATAAATCTGTTCTCTAGAAAAGACTTGTCCTTTGTGTTTTGCTAAGTACTCACATATTTCGTATTCTGACTTTGTGAGTTTCACTTTTTGCTCTCCTATAAATACTTCTTTCGAAGAAAGATTAAAACGAAATTCCCCTCTGTTTAAAATGGCATGATTTTCTCGTTGTTCCCGTCGTAAATGGGCATGGATTCTTGCTTGTAGTTCTTGGATTCCAAAGGGTTTTGTAATATAGTCATCTCCTCCAGATATTAAAGATTCTACAATATCTGCTTCTCTTGATTTAGCTGTTAAAAATAATATAGGACATTGGACTCGATGTCGGATTTTTTTACAAAAAGAAAGACCATCGGTACCAGGCATCATAATATCTAGTAGGATTAAATCATATTGATTTAATGTATCAATATCCACAGAATCAGCACAAGAACTTGTAGTAACAATATGATCTTTTTCTAATATATTTTTGATAAGAACCAATACATCTGGCTCATCGTCAATAACTAAAATCTTTGCCATTTTAAAACCTCCTACTGTCAAGTATACCAAAGTTACAAAATAAAATATATTAATGATCTCTTCCATTCCAACGAGAAATCCAAAGGAAACTTAGGATGAGTCCAAGGATGGTGTAGGGAAGGGCTACGAAAAGCCATGTTCTGATTTCAAAATAAAATTGAGAGATCCCAGGAGTGTTCCACATATGGATAAAAGTATCTTGCAAACGAGGAGGCCAAAGAGCTGGTAAAAAATACCATATTCCATCTCCAAGACCTGTTAGTCCTAAAAACCCAAATAAGGATTCAAAAATTCCCACTCCTATGGAAGGACCCATTCCAAATTGAAAGCTAATCCATAGATGAAAAAAGTACAAAAAAGGAACAGAGCCCATAAAGAGACATATGGAATAGAGATAGAAGGTAAATGGGATTCCTTTTAAATAATAGAGAAAGGGAATCACAGCAAGACTTACAGAAAAAAATGCCCCTAGTAATAGCGAAACTAATATACTTAGATAGGAAATCTTTCTAGAAACATTTCCTGCTAACATCATTTGAAAATTTCCTGCTTCCTCTTCTAATTCAGCAACTTTTCCTGTTATTACTCCTATAATTATGGGAAAAACTCCACCGATAAATGCTAGATAGCCTGTAAGGATAGTCACATAGCCTAAAGACCTTCCCCTAATATATAGGATACTTACAAGGAGTAAACCCAATGGTAGGAAAAGATGAATCCAAGGAAGAAAAGTTCTTTTGGTTTTATAAAAATTGATAGATACATTTCGGATGAAAGTTTTCATTAGTTTCCCTCCTGTCTCTGAAACCACTTCATGGTCAAAAAACTTAAAGCTAGAAAAAAGAGAATGGATAAAAGTATTCCCAAAGGAATGGAGGTAGATGTTACCATGGTCTCTCCCTTTTCGGCGATAAGGCCATTTGGTAAGACTCCAAGGATGGGAACCATAAGACGAGACCCCCAACTATAAGGAGAAATCCACCATAGACTTTTTGTAGCAAAGATGATATTTAACATAGTCCCAAGTACTACATGAACCAATATAGTAAAAGCCATTCCAATCTTCTTCGATAAGAAAAGACAAAAGGGGATTTGCCATAAATGGGTGACAAATAAAACAAAAGATCCTAGTATCATTTGTCTGTAGGGTATCGATTTTGCAACATAAACTAAGATCGTCCCTTTCCCTAAACATAGTATGGATAAATGAATCAAAGAAGTGATCCATAAATAAATCACTAAAAGAATGATTTTTGCTAGCCAAGTCTTTTCTAAGGAAAGAGGAAGTGTTAAGATTCCACGATAATGATTCAATTTCTCTTCGTATTGGTGAAGAAGAGAAGCTGAAATACTGATATATCCAGGGAGAATCAAAATATACCACCAGTTATATCCATTGGCAATAAAGTAGTAGGGAGCAACGAGAACATGGAATAGGACAATAACGGGACCAAGAATGATACAAGACTTGATAAATCGTCGCTTACATTTTAAATGTTCTGCTAGTATGAGATCGCCCATGTTAGTTCTCCTTTCCCGTTTTTTCTACAATTTCCATAAAGAGCTTTTCCAAATCCATATTTTTTTCTATCTTTGCCTCATACCCTAGAACGCCATTATAAATAATTCCAATGTGGTCTGCCAGTAATTCTACTTCATGTAAAATATGGCTTGCTAGGATAACTGTAATTCCTTGTTGGGGAAAAGAGGAAATAAGGCTTCGTAATTCTTTGATTCCAACAGGGTCCAAGCCATTGGTAGGCTCATCTAAAATAAGGAGCCTTGGATGATTTAATAGGGCAATGGCAATTCCCAGTCTTTGTTTCATTCCCATAGAAAATTGACCGGCTCTTTTTTTCCCTGTGTTCGTTAAATCTACAGTCTTTAAGACTTCATCAATACGAGAATCCTCCAATCCCAAGAGAATGGTACGGACTTTGCAGTTTTCCCATGCCGTTAAATTTGGATATAGAGGTGGTTGTTCGATTAAGGTTCCAATTTCCCATAAATCCTTACGGTTCCAAGGATGACCGTCAAATATGATTTCTCCTGAGGTTTTATGAAGAATTCCTGCAATCATTTTTAAGGTTGTGGATTTTCCAGCACCATTGGGACCAAGAAGTCCGTAAATAGAATTTTCTTTTACCTTCAAGGAAACATTGTCTACAGCAAGTTGATGTTTAAATTTTTTGGTAAGATTTTTTGTTTCTAATATATATTCACTCATATCTAACCTTCCTTTCTATTTTAACTTCATTATAAAATCTAAATTTAAGGAAATCTTAAGGAATGGATAAAAATATAGACAAAATAAGAATATATATATAATTAAAAGGCAAGTTTAAAAGCTAAGAAAAGAGGGGTTTATGAAGAAAAGAATCAAGAGCATTGGAATATTTATTGGCGTTTTACTTTTAGTTATCATCCTAGGATTTAGTTTCTTTGTTGGTAAATCTGTATTTGAAAATGTTGTGGATATGAAAAATAGTAGTGCCGAAACTTCTTCCATGGAAGTAGCAAAAGAATATTTTCAAAAAATAAATTTTGATATCGAAGACTTCCAATCAAAGTATCAAATACAAGAGTTAGAAATCCCTTCCACATTTGAATCCTATAAAATTCCGGCTTTATATATAAAATCAAATGAAAGTAATGTAAAGGGAATCATTGTAATGGTTCATGGTTTAGGTGGAAATCGGTGGACAAACTGTCCTGTAGGAGAGATGTTTTTAAACAATGGATATGATGTAATAACCTATGATCAAAGAAATGCTGGAGATCATAAAGCTAAATATCATACCTTCGGATATTTTGAAAAAAATGATTTAAAGGATCTTGTTACCTATTCAAAGAAAATAATTCATGAAGATCAAATGTTAGGTACCTTTGGATTTTCTATGGGTTCAGAAACCATAGGTTTATATTTAGGAACAGATCATGGGAATAAAAATCTTGATTTTGCAATTTTAGATTCTTCTGTAGATAATATGAAAAATATATTAAACATTGTAATGGAAGATATGAATCTTGGACTCCCTTTGTCCTATCTTCTTTTTACCGAGAATATATATATGAAAATGAAGCTAGGGTTTACCTATAAAGATACAGATGTACCAAATGCTTTGAAAAATACTACAGTCCCTGTTTTGGTTATCCATAGTGAAGACGATCAATTAGCTCCCTATTGGATGGGTGAAAATATTTATAAAGGAATTCCACATAACAATAAAAAACTCTATTCAGTAAAAGATAGTAAACATGTGGAAATTTATGATGATAACCCTATGGAATATGAACGTCAATTTTTAGCTTTCGAAAAAATGGTAAAAGAAGCAAGTCTTAAAAAATAGAAGATGTAATTAAGAGTGGCGATTATTCTTAGTAGTATATTACTTAGAGTTTTGACAGAATGAAATTATAGGGAGAAAGACAATGGTCTAGAGATGGGCAGGAAGCATTATTTTCCCAGATCTTTCATTTAAGACTATAAAAAAGAAGCTACCCTGTAAAAGATAGCTTCTTTTTAAATCCTTATTTTTGATTGGGGCTTTAGACGAGGCCCTTTTTTTAAGCGGAATAATACTTTATAAAAAGGTCGATCTAAGGGAATATTTCCCATTTCTTCTGTAGACAAACTTTCAGGATTTAGACCTTTTAAGCGACAAATATTCTTGTCTAAGTCTATGTAGTCTACTTTCTTAAGGATTTTTCCATAGTTTTTTGACATTGCAATAACAATATCACCAATTTTCATCTCATTAATATCTTTGATACCTTTACATAAAATATAATCCCCAGGAACATAAAGAGGAGTCATACTGACCCCTCTAACCTTGTAAATTTTAAACATTAAATTTACGATAAACCAATTTCAAATTAGGAGCATAAGGAGCTTCTTTTTCTATTACTTCTTCTCCTTTGATTTCCCAGAAAATCTTTGCAAATTCATTAATTTTTTCAACAAATTCTACAGCATCTTCTCGGTTAACTCCTTGGCGAACCTTAGAGCCTAACATCATAATGGTATGTGTCAATTCATGAATATTAGGATATTTTTCAATATGCTCCGGCTTAATAAAATCGCCCCAAATAATTCGAATTTCATGCTTAGCTTTTTCAGCATGTTCTTCTTTTACTGCAACTAATCTGGCAAATTTATTTTTCTTTGCCATTTCATCTGCGTCCCCGTCTAAAGTTTCTTTCATTTGGTCTATCATTCGAACTGTGGTTAAAGCTGCTATTTGAGCAGTAATAGGATCGTAAATACCACAAGGAATATCACAATGGGCATCTACCGTTTCGATATTAAACATTTTTTCAACAAATTTCATAAAAACCTCTCTTTCTTGCATTAGCTATAACACCGAATTTAAAAGGTGTTTTTACCTTTAAAAATAATTATACATAAATAAAAAAATAAAATTTATAAAACATTCTTTCTTTAATCTATAAAAACATATCTTTCAGATTATTTTTAAAATAATAGCTATCATTAAAACTTTCTTTTTATATTTATACACCAAGGAAACAGATTTCAATCAAAAAAACTCATTAAATGAAAAAATGTATCAATAAAATCCATAATTTTGGAGAATTAGTAGTATTTGTCTTGGTATAAGACCTATGATAGACTACTATGAAGATAAGGAGGGATTTTCAATGAAAAAATATTTGCTTTTTCCATTTATTTTTCTAACTCTAATAGGTTGTTTTGGTAAAGAAGATATTGAAGAACTTTATGTAACCAAGGACTATGATAAAATTCTCGTATCCTATGAAAAAAAGCCAGACTCTTTTGATGATGAAGAAAAAATATATGTGGCAAATGCCTTTTATACAAAGGGGGAAGAAGAAAAAGCCATAAAACTTTATGATGAAATTTTTAAAAATGAGGACCATCCACTGACTCCTCCCTATCAATTAGGATTGGAATATTATGAGAACCATAAGGAGATGACGGAATCCATAGCAATATACTTAGATGGCAAAGAAATTTATAAAGGGAAATCATACAATGATGATGGAGAGATTTTAATACCCTTAAATCCTATTATCAATGAAACAGAGGGAGGAATTTATGTGCCCCTTGGAGAGGATTATTTCTATGCTAAAAACCAAGATTTTCGACTGGAAGAGGGAATGGAATATAGTATTACAGGAGCAAAGGACTCCTGTTATGGAATCTTTGATTCAACCATTGGATCACAAATATATACCATTATAGAATATGAGACAGACGACCTAGAGGACGAGGGGTTTGAAGTTGAGAAATCTTTTAGATGTTCAAGTGTTTTAGAAGATGGATATTTATTTTTACATCCAAAGGATATCGATGAACTTATTATGAATCAACTGGGATGGGAAATGAGGATAGATGGACAAAATTATATCTTTGGTTATGTTGGCTTTTCTAATCTTTATGATTAAGTCCTTGACATGCTCCTTAGGGACAGGGAGATAATGTTCTTAGGAGGGATACTATGTTAAGAAATGAAGTGGAAAAGAAAACAGGTCTTACTCGAAAAGCTTTAGAATACTATGAAGAAAAGGGGTTAGTTTCACCAAAACGTGGAGAAAATCAATATCGGTACTATACTCAAGAAGATGTAGAAAATATTATCCAAATTTCCTTATTACGTAAACTTGGACTGACCATAGAAGAAATTCGTAAAGTTTTAAAGGATAAGGATTATAAATACTTAGGTAGTATTGTACGAGATCGAGAGATTCTCATAGAAGGGGAAGAAAAAAAGCAGGAATTGTTAAAAGAAATATGTAATCATGGGGATATGGAAGCAATAAAAAGGGAATTGGATTTACTAGAAAAGAAGGAAAATATATATAAAAGGCTTTCACATGTATTTCCTGGTTACTTAGGACAAATTTTCTTCTCAGGATATCGTCCTTTTTTAAAAGACTTCATAAAAAATGAAGAGGAAGAAAAAGCATTTCAAGAGTATATCACATTTATCGATAAGTTACCTCCCTTAGAACTTACCCAAGAAGAAATTTTGTTTTTGGAAAAAGAAACCGCAACCTTTTCTATGAAAGATTTAGATAGAATCCAGGAAAAGAAGGTAGAAGCTATAGAAAATATTGCAGACTGGTATAAAGAAAATCAAGACATCGTAGAAGAGTATGAAAGATTTAAGAAATCAGAAGAATATCTTACTTCTCTTCCATATCAAATAATGATAAAAATAAGAAAGTATATGGAAGAGAATAATTATTACGAAAAAGCCATTCCCTATATTCTAATATTTAGTCCATCCTATAAGGAGTACTATGAAAAGTTGCTGGAAGCAAATCAAAAATTTATAGAGTTCCAAGAGACCTAAAGGTAGGTCTCTTTTTATATGATATAATAAGATTAGGATATTATTTGAAAGAAAAGAAGGTGGTTTATGGAACATTGGGATTTATATGATAAAAATAGAATAAAGATGGGAAAACCCTTAAGACGTGGGAAAAGACTTCCTAAAGGACGATATCGTTTAGTCGTTCATGTTTGTATTTTTAATTCAAAGGATGAAATGTTAATCCAACAACGGCAACCTTTTGATCACTCTTGGGGAAATTTATGGGACTTTAGTGCTGGAGGTAGTGCTTCCTCTGGAAATACATCACAAAAGGCCATTGAACGTGAATTATATGAGGAATTAGGAATTAGACTTTCCTTTAAAGGAAAAAGGCCGTCACTTACGGTACCATTTGAAGAGTTATTTGATGATATTTATATTATGGAGAAAGAGATAAAGCTAGAAGAACTAAAACTTGATCCAAAGGAAGTGCAAGATGTAAAATGGGCAAGCCTTTCAGAAATACTAAAGATGATTGACAAAGGAACCTTTATTCCCTATCATAAGTCCTTGATAGAATTGTTATTTGCCATGAGAAAACATCCAGGAACCCATACGAGAACAGACAGATTTTAGATACGAACCTTGCTTTTATCGTTCTTTTCTAATACAATATAAATGTAAATAAATATTCGGGAGCTTGTAGGCAGGCTGAGAGGAAACAGAAGTTTCGACCGTACCTGATTTGGATAATGCCAACGTAGGGAATCTTTTATAAGGCCGCCTTTGGCCTTTTTTTATTCCCGAAAACTATTTACATGTAGGAACGTAGGAATAAGAAAGGGAGGATGAATCTTTGAAGTACACAACACAAATGGACGCAGCAAAAAAAGGAATTATAACGAAAGAAATGGAAATAGTTGCTGAAAAAGAAAATATGGACCGTGAAGTTTTGCGAAAAAGAATTGCCCAAGGGAGAATTGTGATACCAGCAAACAAAAATCATAAGTCAATATCTCCAGAAGGAATTGGGGAAGGTTGTCGCACAAAGATTAACGTAAATCTAGGGATCTCCAAAGACTGTTATGATATTGGAGAAGAAATGAAAAAGGTAGAAAAAGCCTTAGAAATGGGTACTGAATCTATTATGGATCTTAGTAACTATGGAAAAACTGCTGATTTTAGAAAAGAATTAATCAAAAAATCTACAGCAATGATTGGTTCGGTGCCGATCTATGATGCCATTGGCTATCTAGAAAAGAGTATAGAAGAAATTAAGGAAGAAGAGTTTTTAGAAGTTATCGAAAATCATATAAAAGATGGGGTAGACTTTATAACCATCCATGCAGGTTTAATTCAAGAAGTTGCTAAAAATCTAAAAACAATGAACAGAATTACAAAAATTGTTTCACGGGGAGGATCTTTATTATACGCATGGATGGAAAAAAATAAAAAAGAAAATCCTATCTACACACACTTTGATCAAATTTTAGATCTTTGTGAAGAATATGATGTAACCCTATCTTTAGGTGATGCTTGTCGTCCAGGATGTATTCATGACTCTACTGATGATTTACAAGTTCATGAGCTTATTGTCCTTGGTCAATTAACAAAAAGAGCCTGGGAAAGAAATGTGCAAGTGATGATAGAAGGACCTGGACATATGACTATCAATGAAATTGAAGCGAATGTTATCTTAGCTAAAAAACTTTGCCATCAAGCACCATTTTATGTACTAGGCCCATTAGTAACAGACATTGCACCTGGATATGATCATATAACTTCTGCTATTGGAGGAGCAGTAGCGGCATCTTCTGGAGCTGATTTTCTTTGTTATGTAACACCAGCTGAACATCTAAGACTACCGACAATGGATGATATGAAAGAAGGTATCATTGCCACAAAAATAGCTGCCCATGCAGGAGATATGGCAAAAGGAATCAATGGAGCAAAAGAATGGGACAATAAGATGAGTGTGGCTAGGTATGAAAGAGACTGGGACAAAATGTTTGAATTAGCGATCGATCAAGAAAAAGCAATCCGATATCGAGAAGAATCTATGCCGGAACATAAAGATACCTGTACAATGTGTGGAAAAATGTGCTCTATGAAAATTGTTGAAGAGGTGCTCACTATATAAAAATATATCCTATAAAAATATCATATGACATCAACAACTTTTATCAATAATGGTTCAATAGCCCTTTAAAGGGGAATAAAGAAAATAAAGAAAAGTGGTTGAGATAAGATGATAAGGAGTATACCATGAAAAGTACAGATTTATTAATCACCTTAACAGGGGATAAACGAGAAGAAAATAATGTGACCATAGCTTTTACCATGGCATTAACAGCGAAGAAAAAAGGACTGGACACAGATCTTCTGATTTTATCCTATGGAACCTATTTGATGGAAAAAGGATATGCAGAACAAGTAGATATTGGAGAACCTTTTGAACCAGTGAAAAAACTAATGGATGAATATTTAGCATTAGGAGGAAAAATATCCGTTTGTAACGCATGTTTGAAACATAATGGGATTGATGTAGAAAACTTAGTGGATGGTTTAGATATTGTAGATGCTGAATATGTTGTAGATGCATTAATGGCAGCTGAAAAGACCTTACAATTAAATTAATGGAATGAAAAAAGGCTTATATCTTAGATATAGGTCTTTTTTATAAATATAATAGATAAAATAGGAATAACCGATGTCATAACTCTAATAATAGTAGGATTTTTTAAACTTGAGAAAATTCTTGATAGAGTATTAAAAGAAAGAAGAATTTAAGATTATTCTCACTCATGAATGGCAAAAACTACTATGATGATTCTATATTGTCTTAGGTATTCCAAAGTTTTCAATATAAATATATGTAATATAAAATTCTACCTTAAGAATTTATAGAGTAAACTATGACAGGAGGAAATCTCTAGAAATTGAAGATATTTATAGAACTGGTATAATTAATTATAAGGAACTTTCAGAATACTTTTGTAAAAAGTGCGAACCTCCAACACACATAAAAACATCAGGAGTTTCGCAGGAAAATTAATTGATTTTAATCAAATCCTAATAAAAATAAAAAGAATTTTTTAAGTTTATCACTAAATATAGAAATGAAAAAAGAAATACGACTATATTTAGCAGGTCGCCTCTACACAGAGGCGTGGATTGAAAT
>JAUNVD010000116.1 GCA_030537855.1 Tissierellia bacterium
AAAATATGAAAAAGCTGTATGTGAGGAAATCCTCCATACAGCTTTTTTTAAAATATTGTGGTAAAAAAGTTGATGATAAACCAAATTAATTTACATATTAATTCAAAGATAATAAAACCAGTGGAATACCAACCGATAAAATGAATCCGATCAGTAGACTGTATAGATTCATAATGAAATACATAAGCTAGTATTGTGGTCATAATATATAAAAGTATAGTTGTCCACAAAGTTGGTGTCATTGCAGTAATTAAAGTAAAGTCGGTAATAAAACCATGAATCATAAAAGTTATAAAAGTAAGAATAGAACATATTGCCCAATTTACCATTGCAGAAAGATTTTTATTTTGACTAGACAATCCTAAACCAACTTGCTTGTCTCCAATATTAATAGCCATCCTAAAGGTAAAGTAGGAAAGTAAGACTTTGATAAAAATCAAAATAGGTAAAAAACTAGTTAACTTTTTAATGGTAATTATAGGGGGCAGTGTAGTAAATAACAAAGCGATAATAAAATATAAAAGAAGACTTTGTTTTTGCTCCTTATAAATATGGGTTACAGGGCGATTAAACAATTTTCGTAGAGAAGATATTTTATTGTCTTTGGAAGAATCACTTTCTATAAATCTTTTCTTTTTCTTCTCTTTATCTTTCTTTCGATCCTCTTTTTTCAGGGTATTGTCTTTTGCCGATGTATTATAATCATTTTTCAGAGAAAATTTCTTTTTTTCCTTCTCACTTTTCTGTTCTACTTTTGACTGAGAAAGTGGTGTTAGCTGTGCTGAAAAATCTTTCTTTTCCTTTTTTACTGGTTCTTTGATTTCTTCTTCTGTTAATGGTTTCATTGGTATTTTTTTTACATCATCTTTTTTCCAATGTTTTCTCTTTTTGAAAGGTGTAAAAGAAGACTTAGCTTTTTTCCCTTCTTTTTCTTCAACCATTTCTTTTTGTTCTTCTAGTATATCCCTAAGGACTTTAGAATCTGATGTAAAATCAATACTTTCGTCTACAACTTGACTTTCTAAGGTTTCAACAGGATGGGACTGGTCTTGGCGAAGAATATCGTTTTTTATTTCAGCTTTAGGCTCTTCCTTTTTTTGTTTCATTGCTGAAAATATGGAATACTGATCATCGTCTTCGTTGATAAAATTTTTCCACATTTTTTTGAAACGATTTTCCGTTTTTGGTTTTTCTTGATGTTCTTTTATTTTAATTCCATCCTCAATAGAACTTTCTTTAGGTTTACTTTCTACCTTATCCTTTTGGATGGGCTTTTTTTCTTTTGGTAATATAAAAGGATCATCAAAGGTTGCCGGTCTTTTTACTGGCTTTTGATCAAATGGATGATTAGATATGGCTTCCTTTTTATTCCCATCCTTATTATCCTTATTTTTTTTATAAGTATCTATAATCGGTTTCTTAAATTGTACAGTTTTTTCCGTTGTTTTTTGTTTCTTATCTTTTAATAATGGCACTTCTTTTATTGGAGTGAAAGGTTGGGTATTTCTTCTAGGCTTCACCTTGCCTGTATCATCCATTTTAGGACCTATAAAATTAGGGTCATCTTCTGTCTTTTGCTTGTCATGCTTTGTAATTTCTTCATTGATTTTACGGTCGACTTCTTCTATAATCTCTACCAAATCAGAAGTGGTTTCCATTGTTTTCTCTATGGATTTTGGCCCATCTAGTACAGGTTCTTCTTCTTTTATTGGTTGAAAATCTTTGGTATCTGTTTTTTTCGTAACAAAATCTACCTTATTACCACAATGATGGCAGAAATTGGCTTGGTCTAATAACTTTTCACCACATTTGGGACAAAACAATCCCATCACCCCTTTTTATCTTAATACTTAAATTATAGCATAAAAAGCAAAGGCTGAAAACAGAATAAGAGCTCCGGGAAACCGGAGCTCTTGAATTTACATTAATATTAGTTATTTGCTTCAGCGTTATTTGCAGCTTCTTCAGCGTTATTCGCATC
>JAUNVD010000117.1 GCA_030537855.1 Tissierellia bacterium
TCTATTGCTGCATCATCATAATCTTTTACTTTTGCCTTATTGTTTTTCATTTCAAAAATTTCATGATAAGTCTTGGCACATAAAGAGCATCCAATACAAGCACCCCTATTAATCCTTAATCCGTTATCAATAATATTCTCAAGAGGCATATCTTCATTCTTAATGTTTTTATCCATAATCCAGGAGAATATGATAATCGCGATAACGGTTAATAGCCAACGAAATCCCATAAATTGCACTCCTAGAAACTTCCCTTCATTTAAAAGCATTGGAACTTTAATAACCGCCCAAGAACTTAGTATAATTACAATATTACGAATAGAAGCTCCCTTTTTATAAAGCATAGAACACATAGGAAAAGCTGCATATATAGGACCTGCGGATATACTTCCAATGATAAACGAAAAAAAGATACCTTTGATTTTTGCGTCTTTTCCTAGCAATTGCATTATTTTTTCTTTCGGGACCCAAAAATCTAAAAGGGCGGTTAAAATAAAGATAACTGGCATGATAAAAAGCATTTCCTTAATATAATATCCACTGTTCTTTATTGACATAACCCCCATAGACGTATCCATTATGGTAAGTACTCCATAGATCATAACAATTAGAAAGAAAAAGTAATTTTCTTTTATTTTTCTTACAATCATTTTATAAACACCCCCATCACGATTGCAATGATAATTGCAAATAAAAAGCTGAGGCCATTGCGTAATAATGTAAATTTGAGACCAAATTCCTTTTTTTCCAGTGGAAATGTTACAGCTCCAACCATAGTTAATGTTGTTAGAAAAGATACTGAAGGCATAATCCCCACCCCAGCTTGAACCAAAGTTCCTACAAGAGGAAAAGCAATAAAAGCTGGAATCAAAGTTACGGTACCTAATAAAGCAAAAGCAATAATGGAAACTATCATCGGTTGTTTTCCTATGTACATCCCTATTTTTTCTGGTGGTATTAAAGTCAATATTAATCCAATGGCAAAAATAATGGTAAAGATACTAAGAGCCATACCTTTCCCCATATGAAATGCCATTCTCAAAGCTTGTTTCGTCTTCTCTTTATCCTTAATAAAAGAGAGACCTAGAAAAATCAGGGTTCCAATCCATAATATTAAAGTAAAAATATCCATAATTCACTCTCCTTATTCTTATAAAGTCATGTAAGCCCAATTTCATAAATTATTATTTCCAATATATGGTCACTTGATTTTTGATATTTATGTTTTTATTGAAATTATCTATATTATCCTCTTGTTTCAATAGTTTGAGCTACCCCTTTGTCATGTATTTCACCCCTAAAATATTTAATATGTAATCCTGTGTTTTATTAATAACTATCGTAGCCTAGTTTTTAAGGAAAATATAGACACATATGTTTCTTTTTTTGTTATAATAAAAATAATTATTCCATATTTCTTTCATGTAATTAAAAAAATGGAGGTGAAATGATTTGATTCAATCATTGCGGAAACTGCCTCATTTTAAAGGTATAGATTCAGAGCAAATAGGAAATTTAATAACTCGGGGGTTGATAAGGAGACATTCCTATCATAAAGGAGTAACTGTTCATGAACAAAATACAATATGTGATGGGATGGATATTGTCCATTCAGGAAAGCTAATTGCTTATTCTTTATCTTCCAACGGTTCTGAAACCATTGTTTTTGAATTTAAGGAAGATAGTATTATCGGCGCAAATCTTTTGTTTGGAAATCAAAATAAATACCCTATGAATATTTACTGTACAGAAGATACCGTTGTTTATCATATTTCAAAAATCGCCATTATGGAATTACTACGTAATTATAGTTTTGTAATTCCCTTTATTCAATCTTTATCCTTAAATTCTCAAGGAATGAACCAAAAAATAGCCATGTATACTCAAAAGTCCTTGCGACA
>JAUNVD010000047.1 GCA_030537855.1 Tissierellia bacterium
ATATTTTAATCCATCTCTATGAATGGCACCAGCTTCTTTTAAATTGGGTAGATACGAATCTAAAAGGAGTGGAGAAACCTTTTATTCCAACTCCATATAATTGGAGAACTTATGGAGATATGAATGTGGAGTTTTGGAAAAAACATCAAAACACTTCTTTTGAAGATGCAACTGAAATGTTTCATAAATCCCATAGAGATGTTTTAGAATTAGCTGAAACATTTTCAAATGAAGAATTGTTTTCCAAAGATGTATATCCATGGGTGGGAGGAAGTGTCCTAGGTTCATATTTTGTAAGCGCTACTTCTAGTCATTATGATTGGGGGATGAAGAAATTAAAAGCACATCAAAAAATTGTAAGAAAAAATAAATAGATATGGAGATGATAATATGCATTTTACGAAGGTAAAAGGGATATTATCTTCAAAAAATGGAATGAATTTATTCAGAGGATGTACTCATGGTTGTATTTATTGTGATTCAAGGAGTAAATGCTATCGGATGAACCATAGATTTGAAGATGTAGAAGTTAAAGAAAATGCTCTAGAACTTTTAGAAGAATCTTTAAAAAGAAAACGAAAAAAATGTATGATTGGTTTAGGTTCTATGACAGATCCATATATTAAAGAGGAACTTAGACTAAAGTATACAAGACAGGCCCTTGAAATAATAAACAACTATGGTTTTGGTATGACGCTTATAACAAAATCGTCAAATATATTAAGGGATTTAGATTTGTTAAAAGAAATCAATGGTAAAACGAAGTGTGTTGTTCAAATGACACTTACTACTTATGATGAAAAGATATGTAAATGGATGGAACCCAATGTTTCTACAACAAAGGAAAGATTTGAAACTTTGCTTACTTTAAGAAATGAAGGGATACCGACAATTGTGTGGTTAAGTCCAATATTACCTTTTATTAATGACACAGAAGAAAATCTCATGGGTATTTTAAATTATTGTAAGGAAGCAAAAGTAAAAGGGATTATTTGCTTTGGAATAGGTCTTACTCTAAGGGAAGGAAATAGAGAATATTTCTATTCTGCATTAGACAAAAAATTCCCAGGACTTAAAGATAAGTATATGAAAGAATTTGGAAATAGCTATATCGTCAATAGCAAAAATAATTCTAAACTAATGAAGATATTTCATGATTTTTGTGAAAGAGAAAAGATAATCCATGATAACGATATGATTTTTAGTTATCTGAAAGAATTTGAAGAAAAAAAGATATTAAAGCAACTTAGCATATTTGATTTTTAAAGTGACAGGAGGAATACTATATTTACAGGGAATAACATTATGTACTCAAAAAAAGTTCCATTAAATTTATCCTTTCGAAACCATGTAAGATTTACTTCTGTTAATATTAATTTTTTATAAAACAACTTACGATGAAACTAAAATAGGATAAATTCAACCTATATGTAGAGGCGAAGAGGTGCACTAAAAAGGAGGTGGAGAATATTTTAGACAAGGATAAATTCAAAGGATAAATTTAAAGAATGAAAGAAAAATATTATGGCAAGGTGTGATTATCCTCCAGGATGAAAGAGGGATTCCCTTTACAAAAAAAGATATTGTGAAAGGTTTCAGACGAATCCATCGGGCTTGTAGTGGCAGTTATGAATTAGACATGGGTTCAGTTTATACATCTGAAGTTGGTATCTCGCTTTTTCAGATATCCATTGATACCCTTTGGAAAAATCCGTATCATCATGAAATCCATTGAAAAAAGGGTCAATAAAATTGTCTAGGTGATCTTTTGTTATTTTTTGGTTTGCCAGTTATTTTTCGAAGTAATATATCTTGACAAATAGAATAATTCAGGTCCAGACAGTATAACTACTATTGAATAGTATGCAGATATTAAGTATACTATTGTAAAGTAAATAAAGTGAGGCGATAGGAATGAAAAGATATGAATTACATAAGATGACAAAAAGGCAGGTTTTAGAAAGCAACTTTGACAAAGTGATTATTTCAGTGGGGTCTTGTGAATGCCATGGGGATCATTTACCAGAAGGGACAGATACATTTGTTTCATATAAGTTAGCTTGTCAAGTAGCTGAGAAGTATGATGATATTTTAGTTATTCCCCCTATAACCATAGGATATAGTGGTCATTATGATACTTTTCCATTTACTCTAACATTAAGTTATGATACAACGATTCTTGTTTTATATGATGTTATAGAGTCAATTCTTAGAAATGGAATAGATAAAATTATTATAATAAATGGCCATGATGGGAATATAGCGCCGATAGAAATAGCTAGTAGAAAGATTAAAGAAAAATATGAAAATGCTAAAATTGCTGTTTTAGGTGAGTGGTGGGTAACTGCTGGTCAATTATTACCAGAGAATACTTTTGAAGTTTGGGATGGTTTAGGTCATGGAGGAGAAGGAGAAAGCTCAATTATGTACTACTTATATCCTGAGTATTGTGACGAAGAATATGCTACTAGTGTAGTACCTGATAATTTACCACCTCATTTAGATATTAAATGGGACTTTTCCGAAATTACGAATACAGGTCAAACAGGTGATGCCACAAAGGCTAATGCAGATAAGGGAAAGATGATGAACGATGCGATCGTTCAAGCTGTGTGTGAAGGGATCGATTATTTAAACGAAAGAAATTGGGATTACAAAACAAATATCAAATAGTGATAAGATATTATTTTGAAAAGGTGTAAATAATGGAAAAGAATAATATTGGCAATAAAAATAGTTTTAATGATGAAGATTTTATTCTTCAAGATGAGAAAAATGATTTTATGCTATCTTCTGTTCCTAGTTCTAAAAGACGTTCCACTTTTGCCCAAATATGGGTATGGGTCGGTTTTGGATATGTTGTAACCGGTCTATTTGTAGGTGGTGTCTTAGCTGGTCATGGAAATAATAATGGATTAAAACCTGCACAAGCAGCATTGGCGATAGCTCTGGCAATGGGATTTCTATTTATATTTACTGGATTTTTAGGAATCATAGCACAAAGAACAGGACTTAATTTATCTCTTCTTTCCAGATATACTTATGGTTCAAAGGGTATGATTTTGCCAATGGGTGCTATGGCATTGATGACACTTGGATGGTTTTCCAATATAACTGGAATGGTTGGAGATATATGGGGACAATTTTTAGGTAATCCTTCAGGAATATTAATCATTGATCCAACGAAGCTTGGGTATGATATTGATTTTATAACATTAGAGGCTTTTTTAGCTACCGTTATCTGGGGACTTGTATTTACATACACTGCAGCTAAGGGTATCAAGGCAATAGAAAAAGTATCATCATATTTAGGATGGATTATATTGATTATTGCAGGAGGAATGGGTTATGTTATGCTCCAGCAATCAGGAGGAGTGTATCATTTTTTACTATTAGCAAATCAAAAGAGTGGATTGAGTGTAGGATCAGGAATTACTGTTTTAGTAGGTAGTTGGATAGCTGGGGCAGTTATGGGGGTAGATTTATTTAGGTTTAATAAGAATTTAACGGCAGTTTGGCTAGGTTCTGCAGCCTGTTTTTTAATAACGAACCCAATATTAAATATTACCGGCTACATTAGTGCTGTATCATATGGAGATTATAATTTTGTTTCATGGATGTTAATTCAGAGCTTTATGTTAGCAATTTTAGGGGTCTTTACCTGGACAGTTTCCCTATGGACAACAAATCAAAGTGAACTTTATTGTAATTCTCTATATCTAGGACCCATCTTTGATGCATTAGGGAAAAAGAGAATTATAAGAAGTAAGATTGTATATATTGTTGGTATTTTTGGTACGCTAATAGCAGCTTTAGGTGTTTATCAAATGTTTTTCTCTGACTTTATCAATATACTTGGGGCCATAGGTCCTCCATTGGCTTCCCCTATATTAGCAGATTATTTTGTAGTATATCGAAAAGATAAAAGAAAATATGCTCAAGGAACATTGAATGCTCATCCAGAATATAGATGGTCTGGAATCATATCATTTATTGTAGGTGGTTTACTAGGATATATCTTTCAATATCATATGACATTACCCTATGATTTTCCTTCTGGAGTGGCGGCTTCGGCCATTGCATTTATAATCTATATTGGAATATATAAAATGACCCCAGATTATAAAGATGATAAAACTATAATGGAAAAAGTCGCATAATATTATGGTAGGAACTTCTTTAGAACATTGAGATCTTCTCTTTACTTGAGGAATATTTATGTTAAACTCCTACCTCTTTTATAAATAAGTTTATTAAGGTTCTAAGATTTTTATGAAGTCTTTGAACCTTTTTTGCTCTAAATAGGCTATGTGGTACATCCTTAAAGAAACCATAGACTTTCTTGGATAGAAAGGATTTTTTAAGATAAAGTGTAGAACACGGATCTATACTATGGATTATATTCTAGATATTTCCCATTGTAATTAATAAATTATAAGGGTATATCAGATAAATAAATGATTTTCTAAGTTTGAATAATCATTGGAGTGGGATATGGGAAATAAACAATTCATGGAGATTATAGAAAAGTATATAGATTTGAAATGGAATGGTATAAAATTTGTTTGGAATTTTGTATCCAATGGATATTGTAGAACCAAAAAATAGATTGAAATAAACCCAGAGTGGAAAACTCTGGGTTTGCTTTCGTAAAATTCATGTCATTTGAAATTTTTATCTCCTCGTATGAACAGGGAAGTTTTAATCTTCAGGAATGAGAAGAATGATATTTAGATTTCACTAGACGGATCTTTATTTAAAAAGAGAATATAATGCCTTTTCGTTTCCTCATCATACATTATTTTAGAAGGAATGTGATAGAGGTTTTCTATAAGACTTGGGGTAATTACCTCTTCTGGTGAACCAAAACCAACAATCTTTCCGTCCTTTAAGGCATAAATCTTGTCACAGTACATCAAGGCTATATTAATGTCGTGAAGGGCACAAAGACAGGGAACACCTAAAGACTTAATGAGCTCTAAAAGGGTGAGTTGATAGTTAATGTCTAAGTGGTTGGTAGGTTCATCTAAGATAATTCCCTCTGCTTTTTGAGCCAGTGCACGAGCCAAAATAACCCTTTGTCTTTCTCCTCCTGATAGTTCCAAGATAGAACGATTTTCATAACCCTCTAGCCCTACTTGGGCAATGGACTGATGGACAATTTTTACATCTTCTTTATTGTCCCTTTCCATAAACTTCTTATAAGGGGTTCGTCCCATCATCACCATATCATAAATACTAAAATCAAAGGGAATATCGTCCATTTGTTGTACCACAGATATAATCTTAGCACTGTCTTTTGGCGCCATGGCTCGCATATTTTGCCCTTTGAGGAAGATGTCTCCAGAAATATAGGGAAGAACTCGATAAATTGCTTTTAAAAGAGTGCTTTTACCAGATCCATTAGGACCGATGATTCCTACAAATTCACCGTCTTTTACCGTTAAATCCACACCCTTTACAATAGGTTTTGTTCCATAGGACACATGAATATCTTTAACTTCTAAAAAATTCATTATTTCCTCCCTCCATAAGTCCTCTTGATAATCAAGTAGATAAACAAGGGAGCTCCAACGATGGAGATGATGACCCCAGTAGGCAATTCAGACCCTGGAATCAAAATACGAGAGATGACATCTGCCCAAAGCAGGAGTAAAGAACCTAATAACATGGAAATAGGTATAAGCTTTTTGTGATCCGTTCCAATGAGAATCCTCGCAATATGAGGGACAATCAATCCTACAAAACCAAGTACTCCACTAACATAGACCACAAAACCAATTAGTGCAGAAGATACAAGAATAAAAATATGACGTGACTTATTCAGGTCTTTTCCCAAAGTGATAGACACTTCATCTCCAAGGAGCATTAAGTTTAACGTACGATATTGAACTAAAAAGAAAAGAGAACAAATTAAGATAATGGGACCAATAAAAGTAATTTGATTCCATTTTGCTCCAGCTAGAGAACCTAACATCCAAAAGGTCACTTGCCTTGCGGCATCTCGATTAGGAGAAAGATAGATTAACAAATTGGAAAAACTAGATGCTACAGTGGAAAGTGCCAAACCTGACAAAAGTAATTTTGTAGATGTTGCACGACCACCAAGATTTGCCAAGAAAACCACTAACATAGCCACTAAAAAAGCCATTAAAAAGGCTACAAAACCCACAGAATTTGGACCAACAAATTTACCAAGCCCAAAGAGAATCGCCAAGGTCGCCCCAAGAGCCGCCCCAGAAGATACTCCAAGAACAAAGGGATCTGCCAAGGGATTTCGTACCACTGCTTGCATCACCACTCCAGAAGTGGCTAAACTCATTCCAACAATAACCGCTAAAATCAGTCGAGGAACCCTTATATAAGTGATAATGTCTATGGTGGAATCCTTGATCCCGTCCATGGACATATTTATTCCAAGATGATGACCGATAATACTCATCACTTGAGAAAGGGGGATTTTCGCATATCCTAAATTAACTCCCAAGACAAAAGAAATAACTAAAAGTACAGATAAAAGGACTAGCCAAAACCAAAACTTTTTCATACTTTAATTGGAAAATTCAGGATAAAGTCCTTTGACGATACTTTGAATACCATCTGCAGTACGAACACCAGAGGCATAAACTTCACTTAGCATCATCCCATAAACTCTGTTGTTCTTCACTGCATCTACAGATTGAAGGGCAGGATTGTCCACAATACCTTTTACCGCTTCTTCAGGAGTGATTTCGTCTCCATAATAAACGGTAAAAATGACTTCAGGATTTAATTCGACCAATTCCTCTTGGCCAAAGGAACCATTTTTTGGCATAACCAAATCTGCACCTACTTCTTGGGCAATGTTTCCGCCAATAGAATCTCCACCATAGTTACGGTATTGATTTTCCTTTTCCACTTCCATAATGATAGTTTTAATCTTATCCTTATCTTTGGCAAATTCCTTTGCACCTTCAATATCCTTCTTCATATTGTCGACGATTTCTTGAGCTTCCATTTCCTTATTAAAAATCTTACCTAAAGTCAAGATATCTTCAAATTCATATTCAAGGGCATTAGGTTGTTTGATTCCACTATTTAACATAATATAAGTACCAATCTTTCGATCGTGCCAGAAATCCACATCTCCTAATTTCTTTTCTCCAAAATAGGATTTCCAAGAACAAATCATGTCCGGTTCCATTTCTAGTACAGCTTCCTTGGAAGGAGAATCTGTTTCTACTTTCCCTACTTTAGCCAATTCATCCTTCCACTCATCCTTTACTTCCACATCTAGACCAGCAGCACAGATGATTTTGTCCCCAAGACCAAGAGCTAAAAGATTTTCCAAAGACGATTGATACACAGCAACTACTTTTTCTGGAGCCTTATCAAAAGTATATTCCACAGGTTCTCCTTGGAAATTATAGGTGGTAATAGTTACAGGATAATAATCTCCCTTTGCCTCTTCTTTTTCTTCAACCTCTTGTTCATTGGTTACAACATTGTTTTCCTGATTATTTTCATTTCCCTTATTTTCAGACTGACAAGCCACAAAGGGAATCATGAGTGAAAAAATCATAAATAAAACTAATAATTTTCTTTTCATATATACCTCCTAATATTTTATAACAATCCTTTAAAAAGAATTGTCAATATTATATCATATACATCTTGAAATGAAAACGCTTTTGATTCATGAATAATAATTATATTTTTGGAAAAAATATTTATCAATCATAAAAAGAGAAGTAATCAAGAAAGTACATAGATAACTTGGAGTATGATTTAAAAAGGGTAAAAGATAGGAGGTGAAAATAGAAAAATATTATAAGTTATTCGTCGAACTTTAAGACCAAGGAATAGAAATGGAATAGATGAATGGGAAATAGATGTATCAATACTATAAAGATAGGAATGTAGTTTAATTGTAGAGTATCTTATTATATAATGAAGGTAAATAGAGAAATATAGGAAGATAGATAGGTAGTTTTGAATTGAACTATAGGGAGTTAGTGTATGAAGGATAGGATATATATCATAGAAGATGACAAGTCTATCAATCGTGGGATTGAACTCACTCTTGGAAATGAGAAATATGATTTTGTGAATTTTTATCGTCTGTCTGAAGTAAAGGATCTACAAAATGCGGATCTTATTATATTGGATATTAACCTTCCTGATGGAGATGGTTTAGAATTTTTAAAGGAGATTCGAAAAAATTTTCAAAAACCAGTGTTGATTTTGACAGCAAATGATACAGAAATTGCTGAGGTGGAAGGACTCCAATTAGGTGCTGATGATTATGTTACTAAGCCTTTCTCACTTATGGCCTTAAGACTACGGATAGAAAAACTTTTGTCAAGAGAGGTACAAAGCTCCATATATCATAACCATGGGCTGTATTTAGACTTTGATACCTTTGTTTTTAAAAGTAATAATGTGGATTTAGAATTAAGTAAGACAGAAATAAGATTACTAAAATACTTGGTGGAAAATGAAGGTATTATTTTGTCTAGGGAAAAACTAATGGATGCTGTTTGGCAAAATCAGTTTTATGTAGACGAGAATGCACTATCTGTTGTTATAAAAAGACTTCGTGACAAAATTGAAAACGATGGATTAAAACTTATACATACTATTTACGGTATCGGTTATGTTTTCAGATTGGAGTAGAGGATGTTTCGTAAAAATGAATATACGACTTTAAATAAAATGTTAGATGATGCTTTAGAAGGTAAGTTTCGAGAGGAACAATTTGATGAAACTGAGCTTTCTAAGTTTCAAACAAGGTTTATGCGCTATCTTACCAGTTCCTCTATGTCAGAAAGGAAAATTTCGGAAGAAAAAGGAAAATTAAAAGAGCTTATTACTGATATATCCCATCAAACGAAGACACCACTAACCAATATCCTTCTATATTCCCAACTTCTAGAAGAAATGGCAACAGATGAGAAAAGTAAAGAGTATACCCGTGAAATTACAATTCATACGAAAAAACTAGAAGATCTTATTGAGGCCTTAACAAAGATGTCTAGATTGGAAGGGGGAATCTTTCAATTTCATCAAAAGAGGATTTCCTTATCTCAAATTGTCCAAAAAGTTCTTCAGCAAGGATACTCTATGGCAAGGTGTAAAGATATTACCATTTCTGTTGGAGACCTTTTGGATACTAAGATTTTAGTAGATGAAAAATGGGTGACAGAAGCTGTTTATAATATTTTGGATAATGGGATAAAGTATTCTCCAAAATCCTCTGAAATTCGATTAGATACCTTTTGTTATGAAATGTTTTGTGGCATTGAAATCAAAGATCAGGGTGGGGGAATATCAGAGGAAGAAATCCCAAAAATATTCTCAAGATTTTATCGTGGAGCTATGGCAAATGACCAAGAAGGGATTGGTGTGGGCCTATATCTTTCTCGTAGTATTATTGAGGAACATGGAGGCTATATCAAAGTAAACTCTCAGGTAGGTCAAGGGTCTAATTTTCAAATTTTCTTTCCAAATCTGTCGCTATTGAAAGATTAAGGAAATAATCTGGAAAGAATATGATTGTATGCTAAGTATAAAGGTACTTAGCATTTTTTAATCATGGAGGAAAATATGGTAGTATTACAAACAAAATCTTTAAAAAAGTATTATAACCAAACGGAAATTACTGTAAAAGCACTGGATGGTGTTGATTTATCTATTTCTCATGGAGAATTCGTAGCAATTGTAGGAACTAGTGGAAGTGGAAAATCCACTTTACTCAATATCCTTGGAGGTCTCGATTGTCCTACAGAAGGTAGAGTAATCGTAGATGGTAAGGAGATTTTTTCTCTCAAAGATGAAGAACGGACTATTTTTAGAAGGCGAAAGATTGGTTTTGTATTTCAAGATTATAATCTTGTTCCCATGCTCAATGTTTATGAGAATATTGTTCTTCCGATTCAACTTGATGGCAATGATATAGATCAAAGCTTTGTAGACTCCATTCTATCTACATTAGGACTTACAGAAAAGAAAAATAGTATGCCTAATCAATTATCTGGTGGCCAGCAGCAAAGAGTTGCCATTGCAAGAGCTCTTGTGACAAAGCCATCTATTATCCTAGCAGATGAACCAACTGGTAACCTTGACTCTAAAACAAGTCAAGATGTGATAGGCCTTATGAAAACAACGGCGAAACAGTTTCATCAAACCACTGTTGTTATTACACATAATGAAGAAATTGCCCAAGCAGCAGATCGTATCATACGAATAGAAGACGGCCGTATTGTTTCAAAAGGCGGTGACGTAGATGCGTAAAGTTAAAAATAGTAAATGGATATCAAATATAAGCAAAAGTATTATGAAGGCAAATAAAAAGAGAAATCAGATCTTAGTCATTGCCATTGCTCTTACTGCCTTTATGCTAACCTCTGTTTTTACCGTTACAGGTAGTATGTTAGCTGGTATAGAAAAAGCAACTATGCTTCAGGTAGGAACGGATTTACATGGAGGATTTAAATTTTTAACGAAAGAACAATATGAAAAGCTTTCACAGGACGAGAAAATAAGTGACCTTTGCTATAATATCATCGTAGGACAGCCAAGGAATGAAGAGCTTCGTGAAGACTATACGGAAATTAGATATACAGATGATAAGTATGCAAAACATTCATTTTCTCTTCCTCAAGTTGGACGTCTTCCCAAAAAAAGTAATGAAATTGCAACTTGTGGTAATGTACTTGATAAATTTGGACTTCCCCATGAATTAGGTCAGAAGATTTATTTAAAAATTGACAATGGTATAAACAGGTATGAAGGTAACTTTATCGTTAGTGGTATTTGGGAAAAGCCAGCAGAAACTCTACCTAATCAAATTTATGTATCGAAAGTATTTCAAGAGAGTTTTTCTCCAGTTTGGGAAAATGAAAAGGAGATGGAGTCCTTTCAAAAGGTCAATTCTTATGCAGGATCTATAAATCCTGGATTTAATTTTAAGAATGCCTTCAACCTTAGGGACAAGATGGAGAAGTTAAAGATCCGACTTGACTTTGGCCCCGAAATTAACGAAGGAGTAAACTGGGCTTATTCCACATCCTCCATCGATCCAACAAGTATGGTATTGATGACCTTTTTACTCACTATGATAATGGTTTCAGGGTATCTAATTATTAGTAATATTTTTAATATTTCAGTAACAGCAGATATTCATCACTATGGTTTACTTAAAACGATTGGAACGACAAATAGACAACTTAAAAAAATTGTCATTCGTCAGGCAATGATGATAAGCACCATTGCCATACCAACTGGTTTAGTTAGTGGCTATCTTGCTTCAATGGTTATCATCCCATTAATTATCAATAATATGATTCGTATTCCCGTCACCATGGAGTTCAATCTGTGGTTTTTTGTGATAAGTGGAATATTTGCTTGGATGACAGTTCGAATCAGCTGTATAAAACCTTGTCGTATCGTAAGGAAAATATCCCCTGTGGAAGCAATCCGATACACAGAATATGCATATTCTATAAAAAAGAAAAAGAAACGAACCTATAAAGTCACCCCTATAACCATGGCTTGGCAAAATTTGGGGCGAAATAAGAAAAAGACAGTTTCTGTCATTATTTCTATGGCATTAAGTATTATTATGCTAAATCTCACCGTATCTCTTGTTGCAAGTTTTGATGAAGATTTATATGTAAGTAGTTTTGCAAAAACGGATTTTACAATAGGGGATGCCACCCTATTCCAAAAATATTCTGTTGCAGCCGAATATGAAGGGATCAGTCAAAGTGATATTGATTATTGTAAAAAGATGAATGGCTTAGAGGATATAGGAGCCATTTATATATCAGCAGGATTTCATAAGATAGATGGGTTCGCCCAAAAGAAGGTAGAAAACTTTTATGAACAAATAAAAGATGAAATTCATCCTGAAGCAGTGAAAGAGCTTAAAACACTTATTTTTGACAATCATAAGATTTTTAGTAATGTTTTTGGCCTAGATCAAATGGTCTATCATCAACTTGAAATGGATGCAGGGAAATTAGATTGGGAAAAGTTTAAAACAGGAAAGTATGTCATTATTTCAGCACCAATCGAAGGTTCTAAAGATGATGCTGGAGCAGCATTTTATAAAATTGGGGATCATGTTCCTGTTGAGATGCCAAATGGAACGGTACAATCCTATGAGGTGATGGGAATTGGAAAAGTGCCTTATGCCATGGGTCCTGGGTATTCACGAATGGTAGATATTAATTTTATCCTCCCATCTGTAGAATATTTAAAACACTCGAAAAGTCAAAATGGGATGAAGCTTTTTATGAATATTGATGATGCTTATATGGAGGAGGTGGAGACATCTTTAACGGAGTATTGTGAGAAAACAAAACCCCTTCTTGACTTTGAATCAAGAAGTAAATACAAAGAAGGATTTATGGAATTGAAGCAAACTTTTCTACTAATTGGAGGAGCAATAAGTTTTATCCTTGCATTGATAGGAATCCTGAACTTTATTAACGTAACATATACGTCAATAAGGGAAAGGGGTAAGGAATTAAAGACCCTTCATGCTGTAGGAATGACATATAAGCAAATAATGAAAATGCTCACTACAGAAGGTGTAATAAGAATAGTTTTTACAATTTTAGTAGCTTTTACCATTGGAATTGGATGGAATCGTATAATCATAAATATGATTGCAGGGGAAATGATTATGTTTAAATATCAACTTGTTATTTGGCCAATGATGGTATCCATCCCACTTTTTTTGTTAATTGCAGTTCTAGTTCCTAAAAAAATAAGATGGTATGAGAAAACCTATATGGATAAAAAGTAAATACAAGAAAATAAGGAGTCGGCAGAAAATGATTATAAAGGGTTTTCTGCCGATTCTTTTTTTCCTAATATGGTGAAAGAATAAAAGTATCTATATTTAGAACGAATCTTTTTGAAATATATAGGACATGATTTACTCCTAGTATGGAACTATTCCCTTGTGATATTTTCAAATATATTTTTGTCAAATAAAAATTACTATAAAAAAACTTTAAAAAGAAATTATGATAGATTTTAATTTATTTAAAATCATTTAATTTTGGTGTGAAGTTTTATGCTCTTAGATTTTTGAGAGCCTATTCTTTATCGATAAATTAAAATTATTTTAATTTTATTAAATTTCAAATTCATATGTTAAATTAAAATACGTTTTATACTTGGATAAAATATTGAAAAAATTTAATAAGTTGTTTATTGTGAATTATTACGGGTATATTACAACAAGATTACTTCAAAACAAAAGAATATGATACAATACATCATCATTTCTTTTAAGTAGAGTAGCTTAAACAAATATTAAAAAGTAAGGAAGAAAAAAGGAGGAAAGCATGGATTTTTTATTAAATGAAGAACAGAGAAAATTTAGGCAAGAGGTCAGAGAATTTGCGGAAAATAAGCTTATGCCAAACTCTT